>JBDGVS010000030.1:0-13362 GCA_039585535.1 Gemmatimonadota bacterium
CTCACCCCGGAATCCGAAGGTGCTGACCCCGGTCAGATCCGTGGCGAGGGTGATCTTGCTGGTCGCATGCCGGTCGAAGCAGAGGAGCGAATCCTCTCGGCCCATGCCCACGCCATCGTCCGTGATGCGGATCCGACGCTTCCCGCCGCGCTCGATCGCGATCTCAACTCGCTTCGCGGCGGCGTCGAGAGCGTTCTCGACCAGCTCTTTGACGACCGAGGCCGGGCGCTCCACCGCCTCGCCGGCAGCGATCTGGTTGGCGACTACGTCCGGGAGAACCTGAATACGACGCGCCATCAGGCGACCCCGTAGAAACGCCTGGCGTTGCCTGTCGTCAGGCGGGCCACGGCAGCAGGCTCCTGATCGAGATGTCGGCCGACCGCTTCGGCCACGTGCACCACGTGCGCTGGCTCGTTTCGGCGTCCGCGGTACGGGACAGGAGCGAGATAGGGCGAGTCGGTCTCGATGAGGAGGCGCTCATCGGGAACCTCCCGGAGGAGATCCACGGGGCCGAACGACTTGAAGGAGGCAATGCCCGAAAAGGACACGTACCAGTCTCTCGCCATGGCTTCGCTGAAGGCCCTCTCTCCACCTGTAAAGCAGTGCAGTACCCCTCGGGTACCCTTCGGCATGTCTCGGAGCGCAGCAGCCATGTCTTCGTCCGCGTCACGGGCGTGCACGACCACGGGCAGACCGAGCTCCGCGCCCATCGCGAGGTGCGCGGTGAAGGACGCCCGCTGACGATCGCGCGGTGCGTTGTCGTAGAAGTAATCGAGGCCTGTCTCACCAATCGCGACGATCGCATCGTGTTCGCGGGCGAGCGCCTCGACTTCCGCCAGATCCTCGGGGGAGGCTGATTCTGCTTCGTGCGGGTGAAATCCCGCGGTGCTCCAGAGGCCGTCCTGCTCCGTGGCGAGATCCAGCGCGTCTCGGGCGTCGGCCAGCGTGGACGCAATACTCACCATGCGGGTCACGCCCGCCTCCCGGGCCCTACGAAACACCGCCTCCCGGTCGTCCCGGAAGGCGGCGTCGGTCAGATGACAGTGGCTGTCGAAATACTCGATCACACCGTCGCTGGCTGGGGTTTTTCCTTCTTCTCACCGCTCTTCCCAAGCCCGTAGCGCTTCTGGATCTCGATGAGCGCCGGAGAGGCGACGAAGATCGAAGAATACGTTCCGACGATCACACCCAGAATCAGCACGATCGTGAAGTCGCGGATCACGACTCCACCGAGGACGAACAGCGCGATCAGAACCGCGAGCGTGGTCCCGGAGGTCAGCACGGTCCGGGGCAGCGTCTCGTTGATCGACTGGTTGACCAACTCGATCGGATCCCGCTTGCGTGCACCCTTGGCGTGCATGTTCTCACGAATACGGTCGAAGACGACAATCGTGTCGTTCAGCGAATACCCGAGGATGGTAAGGATCGCCGCTACCGTCGGCAGGGCGATCTCGACGCGGAAGACCGCGAGAAAGCCGAGCGTGATGAGAATGTCGTGCAGCGTCGCGATCACCGCGGCGAGGCCGAACCGGAGTTCGAAGCGCATCGCCAGATAGCTCAGTGTGAGCACCATCGAGAAGAGGATAGCGAGCAGCGCCTTCTGCTGAAGCTCTCCGCCAACCTTCGCATCGACCAGCTCCGTGCTGCGAACCTCGAAGGAGCCTGCGCCGAATTCGTCGGCAAGCAGACCTTCGATCCGCTCAGCCACCTCGGTGATCGAAGCGTTCTCAGCCAGCGGCGCACGAATCAGGTACTCGTCGTCCGAGCCGTACGACGTCACTTCGGCCGCGTTCTCCGAACCGAGCGCAGACCGGATCGCGCCAGCCTCGACCGGCGTTGTGAACTGCACCTGAACGAGCGATCCGCCCTCGAAGTCGACACCGTAGTTCTGCCAACTGCCGATGGTGGCCACGTTGACCACCATCGCACCGATACCCACGGCGAGCACGATCGCCGAGACGATATACGCCTTCTGGCGGTTCTCGATGAAGCGATACGAGGCGTTATGGAAGAGTTTCATGTCGGCGTCAGATGCTGATCGGATCCGATCCCTTCTTGCCCGACAGATACGCCAGGAAGAAGGTCCGGGTCACGAACAGAGCGGAGAAGAACGACGCCACGATTCCGATCGAGAGCGTCACAGCGAAGCCGCGGACCGGACCCGTTCCGAACTGGAACAGGATCAGGGCGGTGATGAGTGTCGTGATGTTGGCGTCGACGATGGCCGACAGAGCGTGCTGAAAGCCTTCGTCCACTGCCGTACGCGTGGCACGACCGTTGGCGAGCTCCTCACGTATTCGCTCGAAAATCAGCACGTTGGCGTCCACCGCCATGCCGATCGAGAGGATCAGTCCCGCGATACCCGGAACGGTAAGCGTCGCGTTCACGATGGCGAGCCCCCCGAGCACCAGCACCACATAGACCCCGAGAGCGCCCACAGCGAGCAGCCCGGCCAGTCCGTAGTAGCCCACCATCACAACGATGACGAACGCGATCCCGACGAGTCCGGCAGTCTGGCCCTGATCGATGGAGTCCTGCCCCATCGACGGACCAACCGTCCGCTCTTCGATGATGTTGATACGAGCAGGAAGCGCTCCGGCCCGGAGAACGAGCGCGAGGTCACGTGCCTCCTCGAGCGGGGTCCCCTGCCCCATGTCGATCTGGCCTCGTGCCCCGATGCGGTCACGGATCACCGGCGCACTCATGACCTCGTTGTCTAGCACGATCGCGAGGAAGTTGCCCACGTTGGCGCCACTGAATCGAGCGAACTGACGTCCACCAGCACGTGAGAACTGGAACTGGACCTGCGACTGATTGAACTGAGGATCACGCCCGGCGGACGCGTCCTCGAGCTGCTCACCAGTGAGGAACGACTCCTCTTCCAGCACGTAGAGGCGGTAGTAGTTTTGCGCGGCCTGCCCCACGAGATCCGATCCCCACAAGACGATCTGATCGCGCGGGAACGCCCGCTGGACCTCTTCCATCGCAAGGAAGGCCTCGGCGATCGGGCGATCACTGGCGGCGACCAGGAACGTCCCCTCCACGTCACCGAACGAGAGAAGCGAGGAGAATGGGCGAAGCGCGTTCTCCGCAGCCTCGATCGAGTCGGCGGCGGCGGCGGCGGCTACTGCCGCACTGTCCACCTGCGCACCGTCGGCCGACGTGCTGTCGCCTGACGTCGCGGTATCGGCCCCGAAGAGAAGGTTGGTGAGGTCGTCCGTCTCCACCCCGGCAACATCGCGGCCGAGCGCCCGGATCGAATCCACGCCCAGCGTAGTCACGAGAGAGCGGTCGATCCGCGCGAGTGCCTGCTCGAAGTCCGCCGTCGGAAGAACGAGTTTGAACTCGAGGAACGCGTTGCGCTGGACGATCCCCTTCGCCTGATCCTCGTCGTCGATACCCGCGAGTTCGACGATCAGTCGCTCCCCGCCGACCTTCTGGATGAGCGGCTCCTCGACCCCGAACTCATCGATCCGCGTCCGGATGATACGATCTACCCGATCGATCATGTCGGATTTGGCCTCGGGGGTCATCGTCCCCTCGGGATCGTCGACCTCGAGCACGAGGTGCATCCCGCCCTGGAGATCCAGGCCGAGTTTGAGCCAGTCGCCCGTGCGCTGCTTGTGCGCATAGAGCTGCCAGCCGAACGCGAGCACGATGACCGCGACTGCGATCAGGCGGCTTCGAACAGACTTGAACATGTGGGTCGTGGTTTCAACGAAAAAAGGGCCCCACGCGGGGACCAGAGGGTGCAGGAATCACCCGTGCTACAGTAGCCCGTAAACCTGCCGCCGGCCGATAAGAGTGTCAATCGGATCAGGCGTACGGGTGGGTCATACTCGAAGTGTGCCACCCCGTGTTCCCCGGTGGGCCGGAACGCCGACATTTCACTCGGTAGGCCGCTCTAGTAGTAGAGGAGCACACCGGCACGAAGCGCAAACACGCCATCGCCCGTCGCAGGCCTGTAGTGATCGAGATTGAGCGCAATCCGGTTCCGCCCCAAAAAGTAGAGTGCCAGGCCGGGCGTAATGAGCACGCCACCATCATCGGCGAGAGCGTCGTCCGGATCCGTCACACTGAGGCGAAAGAGCGGCTCGATGCCCTCGATGCGTCCACGCTCCACGTCGAAAAAATACGTCGCTTGGAGTTGACCGGTCTGGAACGTGCCGGGTCCCTCGGCTCCCGTCGTTGTCGAGTAGGAGAGCCAGTTATCTCCGTGCAGGTACCCCACCTGCAGGTGGAGGCCACTTCGCCATGAGCCGAGGGTCAGATCCGGGCCCCACGCGGTCGCGTACTCGGTCTCGTCACTCGGATTGAGGTAATCCTTCCTCGTCGCGTTGAAGCCGAACTGGACACCCGGGCGGATGTTCCAATGGAGCCGAGTGGCCAGAGACTTCGCGTCATTGACGTCGACGGCTCCCACGAGCGTCCCGTTGGTCAGACTCGCCGAGTAACCGAAGCTGCCGATCGTACCGTCGGCCCGAATCCCGGTATCACGGTTCGAGAAGAGCAGACGCTCGCTCAAACGGCCGTACGAGCACACGGACCCGACCCCGCTGCACTCCTGGTAACCAGGCACGCCACCGGCTCGCTCCAGAAAGGGAATATCCCCGATCGGATTGAGCAGGAAGATGTCGAAGGAGCGCTTGAAGCGTCCGAACGACAAGCGAAACGCCGGGTCGAAATTCATCCGTACGAAAGCGTCGAGGAGAACGCCCCCTCCGGTCCGGAAGTCGTAGACCGCCTGGCCGTAGAGAAAGTCGGTGTACGTCGCCTGCGCCACGAACCAGGCACGCCGAACCAGAAAGGTCTCGGGGACGCTCGCAGGCGACGGCGAGACATAGTGCATGTCGAGCTGGCCGCCGAGCCGGAGCGTCGCGTCACGGCTCCGGACCTCCAATTGAGCTTCGAGGCCGATGGGAAACGCGACCAGGGCGACGATCGCGGTGGCCCCTGTGATACTTCGGAGGCTGCGCATGCAGCCACCAGCCACGGAACTTCGGGTCAGAGTGCCCGCCGCATGACGGCATGGACGCGGGCCATGAAGCGCGCGGCGTCGACCGTCTTCTCCACGTAGTCGGCCGCCCCTGCCTCCAGGAGTTCAGCTTCCAGTTCGTCACTCCCCGTTGCGGTTCGGATCAGGACGGGGAGCGCAGCGGTATCCACGGATCCACGAATCTGCTCGAGGACCTCCCGTCCTCCGAGGCCCGGCATCGCGAGGTCCAGTACGATCAGCTTGAACTGGTTGTCGGACTTGAGCCTGTCCAACCCCTTGTGCCCGTCCTCTGCCTCTTCAACCTCGAAGCCGTCCTTCTCCAGCAAGGAGCGCATCATGAGGCGAGCGTCCTCGTCGTCGTCGATGATGAGAATGCGCGGCGGCCCCGCGTCGAGATCCCCGTCGCCGATGTCGAGGCCCTGGCCGAGCACGCGCTCGACCTCGACCAGTGTCGTCTTCCCCTGCGTGACCCACTCGAGACCGACCTCATGCAGCGTGCGCATACCACCCTGCTGAGCGATCCGCGTAAGGGTGCCGACACCCTTTCGTTGCTCGATCGCCTGCTGGAAGCGAGGGCCGGCGATGAGGACTTCATTCACCGGGAGGCGACCCCGATATCCGGTGAAGCCACAATCCGTGCATCCGACGGCGCGAACGACGGGCTCCATGCCGTGGCGATCCGTGAGGCGCTGTTCGTCCGGGGTCAGTTGACCACGTACGGGTTCGGCACACACGCTGCAAACCCTTCGCAACAGACGCTGTGCGATCGTCCCCCGCATGGTCTGCGCGATCGTGCTGTACTGAAGTCCCATGTCGGCGAGACGGGCCACGCTCGCAACCGCGTCGTTTGCGTGGACGGTGGTCAGCACCAGGTGACCGGTCATGGCCGCCTGCGCCGCAGTCACGGCCGTTTCCTTGTCTCGGATCTCACCCACGAGGATCACGTCGGGGTCCTGACGCAGCATGGCCCGCAACGCGCTCGCGAACGTCATCCCCTGCTTCGTCTGGACCTGAGTCTGAGTGACCCCGGCGAGCTCATACTCGATGGGGTCTTCGACGGTCATGATGTTGACCCTGCCGTCGGCGAGTTCACGCAGTGCGCCGTAGAGGGTAGTAGTCTTTCCGGAGCCGGTCGGCCCAGTGACCACGACGATGCCATCGCGATGCGTCAGAAGGTCGCGCAGTCGCTCCAGCTCGAGCTTCGGAATCTCGAGATCGTCGAGCGAGAGCGAACTGCTCGAATCGAGCACCCGAATCACACACTTCTCCGCACCACCGGCCGGAATCGTCGAAACACGCAGATCGTACCCGCGTGCTTTCACCTGGACACGCGCTTTTCCATCCTGTGGACGGAGCCGGTCGGCGATATCGAGCTTGGAGAGCACCTTGATCCGGGAGATGATCCGGTTCAACGCGGACATCGGCAGATCCATGTGCTTCCGCAGCACACCGTCTACGCGGTACCGCACCGCGCCCAGTTTGCGCCCGGGCTCGATGTGAATATCGCTGGCGCCCACCGTGATGGCGTCACGGATGATCAGGTTGGTGAGCTTCACGACCGGCGTCGCAGCGGCGTCGTCTTCCGAGATGGATTCGGGTCCCATCTCCTCGACCAGCTTGACGGCATCCTCGCCGATATCGTCGGTCAGGCCCCCCAATAACGTTTCGACCGCCTTCTCTGCAGAGAACCGATCGTCGAGGGCGTCCTGAATGACACCAGGCGCGGCCACGACGAACCTCGGCGTCCGGCTCGTACTGAAGCCGAGCGCCCGCTCGGCTTCGACATTCGTTGGATCCGACGTCGCGACGACGAAGTACCGATCGTCCTCCGCAACCGGAAAGACCCGATGCTTCCGAGCCATGGTCTCGGGGATCAGCAGGGCCGCGTTCGGGTCGGCCTCGGTAAGGTCAGCCACCTCCAGCCGGAAGTAATCGGCCACGAACTGCGACAGCTCCGCATCGGACAGTCCATAGGTCCTGGTGACTTCCGCCCACGCCTCGTGGGCACTGCGACCCGGAGCGAGATCCGGTCGATCTCGTTCGCCGAGGCCCGCGCGCTCCGCGATCCGAACGAGCCAATGCACCGCGCTTCCACCGAACTGGTCGTTCATCGATCCCTCAGAGCCGTGGCTCGCTTAGCGTGCTTCTCGCGGTACATGGCTGCATCGGCCTCGGCCACCATGTCTTCGAGTCGTACGCGCGGATCATCGTCGTGGTGCGACATCCCGATGCTTACCGACAGCTGGTAGGGCTCCGGGCTCGACTCATTGAAGTCCTCGACTCGCTCCCTCAAGCGTTCGACCAGTGTCTCCGAGCTCTCATCCGCTGCCTCGAGAGCGAGCACCCCGAACTCGTCTCCGCCGAGGCGGGCGATGATGTCCGACCTCCGGAAGGTCGCCCGAAGGATGTCCGACACTTTGAGCAGCGCTCGGTCACCCACATGGTGCCCGAGCGAGTCGTTGATCGTCTTGAAGCGATCGAGATCGACATAAACCATGGTGACGCCGCGCCCCGAGCGGCGAGCAAGCTTCAGGTACTGTTCACCGAGGTCGGAGAAGCCGCGCCGATTATAGAGCCCGGTCAGATCATCGATCAGCGACAGGCTGCGCAGCGCCGAGAAGAGCCGATGTCGCTCGATCGCGTGGCGCACCGAGCGCACGATGAGTGAGGGGCCGACTTCCGACTTCACGAGATAGTCCTGGGCCCCGGCCTGCACCGTGGACACGGCGGCTTCTTCGTCCGCAGCATCCGACACGACGAGGATCGGCACATCCGGAGCGAATGCATATGCACGGTCGAACGTAACCATACCCTGACTGTCAGGGAGGTCGAGTGAAAGGAGGACTGCATCGAGTCCTCCTTGCGTAAGACGCGCGAGCGCCTGGCTGAGTTCGCCGACCCACTCGATTTCGAGCACACCGGCGTGCGAAACCGAAAGGCCTGCCTCCAGCTCGTCTATGTAGTCCTCATCTGGCTCGACGAGGAGAATCTTGATCGGCCGGTGCTGCAAGAAAGCCGCTCCTTGGAAGGGCTTGTCAGGCTCGGACAAGGTAACCCTCGACCCAGCCCTAAGACCACAGGAACGTATCCCGTCCGGGCTCATCTGGCTCCTGCCCCGCCAAGGCCCTCTACCGGGCAGGCCGCTCCCCGCTGCAGCTAGCGCAGACGACCGAGCAAGACGTCCTCGAAAAATCGTACGACACTCGGGTCATCCGACTGCGCGAGCCAGAACATCGCGGACGTTCGGGTCTCCGCCTGTTCGCCCGTGCGAGCGATGTCCATCAGGGTCGAGATCGACCTCTCGTCCTTTCGTTGAGAGAGGGCGAAAATCGCCGCGTTACGGATCTCCTGATCTTCGTCGTCGGCGAGGACGACGTCCGTGAGCTCCTGCGTGACGGCCACCGCAGCTTCCTGCCCCACCCAGAACAACGCGTTCTTCCGTACGCCGTCATCAACCGAGCGGTCGCGGGCGATCTCGATCAACTCCGGCCAGATGCCCTGCGTCTGCGCCAGCATGGCGGGAAGGATCGCCTCTTCAGCGGCGTCATCGGTCGCGCCTTCATACACGAGCGAAAGGAGGTAGGCAGCCGCGTCGGCTGCGTCCACCGCGCCGAAGTGCACGGCGCCGTCTCGTCCCAGCTCCGAGGCACGCAACACCTCCACCTCTCGCACTACCCCCGCTCCGACGCGCACTTCAACCTCCACCCACCCCCTCTCACAGCGGTCCTCATCGTTCATGCCGTCGGTGCTGTGCCATCGAACCCGGTCCTCTCCGATTCGAATGCCGTTCGCACAAAGCTGAACGTCGGGGCGCGCCTCGAAGCCGAAGCGAAGTGAACCCTCCTCGACATTGCGAACCGCTTCCGAGAGCTGAGCCTGCAGAGGTCTCGCCGCGGCCGACCCAACCAGGCCGGCCACGACGAGCATCCCACAGGTCATCGCCCGGTGCATCATCACCGACGGACCGTCCCGCCGCGGATCAGTGACAGGAGGAAGTCGGGTACCCGTGGGTCGTTGCTCTGACCCAGCCAGAAGATCGCACGCTCCTTGAGCTCGCTGTCCTCCTCTGTACTGGCGACCTCCATCAGGAAGTCCACGGCCTCGGAGTCGCTGCTCTGGGAGGCGACGAAGATCACCTGCTCCTTCATCTCGATGTCCGGAAGCGTCTGATAGAGGCCCTGGAGATCTTCCGCCCGCACTCCGCCCATCTGCCCGACCCAGAAGAGCGCGTTCTTGCGGATGTCGACGTCCTCGCCGGTGTCACGCACTCGCTCCATGAGCCACTGGCGCGCCTCCGTACCGCCTGCCTGAGACACCCCGAAGATTGCGCGTTCCTTCAGCTCCGGGTCCTCCAGGCGGGGATAGAGCTCGATCAGGTAGCCGGCGCCGCCCTCCTCGGGATTCTGGCTGATCCAGAAGATGGCATTCCCCCGCAGCTCGTTCGGAATGTCGGCGCGCTCTGCGTACTGCTTGAGCACCTCGATCGCGCGGCCTCCGTCGGAGCGCTGGGAGATGGCGAAGATCGCCCGCTCCTGAATCTCCGGATCGTCACTCTCCAGAAGGATCGACTCGAGCGCCGCGAGGGCCTCGGGACTGTCTACCTGATGGAGCCAGAAGATCGCCTGCTCACGAACCTCCTGGTCGGGATCTGGATTCCGATGGGCCAGATCCAACAGGATGTCCACCGACTCGTCGGTCATCTTCTGCGAGAGAAGGAAGACCGCGCGCCGACGCAACTCGACCGAGCATGCATCACGACTCTGCAGCACCTCCTGCAGAATCGGGACGGCTTGCTCCGCATTCATGTTCAGGAGGGCGCTGAGTGCCGCAAGACGCACTTCCTGCTCTTCGTTACAAGGGCCGGACGCTGTCTCCGCGATCGCGGCGGCCGCATCGGCGTCACCGCGACGGGCCAGCTGTGCCTCGATTCGCACGGCAAGGGCGTCGGCATCCCGGCGCGTGCTGGCATCCGGGTACTCGTCTGCCTGGATCGCCAGCAGTTCGGCTGCCTCCCGTAGCTGGCGGGCTCCACCTTCACGGAAGCGTGCGAACGCCTCCCAGTAGTAGGAATCCCCAACGTAGCCCGAGCGCGGGAACTCATCCCGGAGCTCCTCGAACTGATCAGCGGCCTCTGCGTACCGCCTGCGATTCAACGATTCGCGAGCGGCCTGATACGTCCGGGTACCCGGGTCTTCCTGCAGCCACGCCTCAGGCGCCTCGGACGCGATCGATGATCGCTCAACCCGGCGGGAGCTCACCGCCGCTCGCTCGGCTCGGTGTGCTCCTCGCGCTGCCACAGCGGACGCTCTGGCCCTCGCCCCGGCTAACGCCGGCCCCATCGCGGCCATTGCGGGAGCCACATCCACCACCGGCTCTCCCGTGAACTGCCCAACCACCGGCTGGAGGTCCACAGCGGTCCCGCCCAACACCACCACACCCGTCATCACCGCTCTATTGATCCAGCGCATCGTCCCGCCTCCTCGGCTCATGGATGCTACGTCGTTCGTCTTCATGTCCCTCACGCTCCCGACAGTCCCTGAGGCATGGCCGCCTGAATCCGCGGCAATACCTCCCGATTCTCCAGTGTCCGCAACGCGAGCTCCAGTTCGGTTCTCGCCTGCGCCTCATCCATCGACCCTGTCTGCGCCACACCTACGATCTGGATCAGAACCAGCTCCAGATCGAGCAGGAGTTCGTCGACTGTCGGGTCCCCTCCTTCGTTCACGTCGAGAAGCATTCGCGTCTCGCCGAGCAGCCCCGTCGCCCATTCGGCCGTGGCCGGATCGACCCGACCTGCACGCGCATCGGTCCGCACCATCGCCAGGAGCGACTCCGTCCGACCGAAGTGTTCGCGGGCCGCCAGTGCGAGCGAGCCGGCCGAAGCGTTCACGCTCGTTCCATCTGTCGCCATCTCACCGGGCACGACGGGCGCGGTCATGCGACCGATCCCGATCCCCAGAACCAGCACCGCTGCCGCGGCGATCGACCATCCCGCTGTTCGATCGGTCACTCGGAAGAAGCGCTTGGCGGGCTGGCGCCGCTCCCGCTCCGCTGCCAGATCGACCGTCGGATCGAGACGCGTCTCGATCCCAGCCCATATGGCATCCCGTGGAGTCTCTCCAGGCACGTTGTACGTCTGACGCACATGCTCGAGCATCGGATCCCTCTGTTCGTCGGACATCACACGTACTCCTGCATCGCGGGTCCCAGCGTTTCACGCAGCTTCGCACGAGCTCTCGAGAGGCGTGCCTTCGAAGTTCCCTCGGCCACGTCGAGCGCCTGGGCGATCTCGCCATGGTTGAAGCCTTCCAGGTCGTGCATCAAAAAGACGGTCCGGTAGATCTCGGGGAGCCCGTCGACCGCTTCCTGGATCCGCTCCCGCACGCCCGGTTCGGCGATGCGGTTCGGGGCGGCCATGGGTGCGGCGTCCTCCAGCGACCTCTCACGCTTACGGTGGCGATCAACCTTTCGAAGCCCATTGAGAGCAACGGAGACCGTAATCGAGTGCAGCCACGTGGAGAACGCCGCGTCTCCGCGGAACTGGTCGAGCCGGTTCCATGCCCGCACGAAAGCTTCCTGGGTGAAATCCATCGCCAGGTCGTCCTCCCCTGCCATGCGGTATGCGAGTCTGTAGATACGGTCCACGTTCATGTCATAAAGGGTGCGAAACGCGCGCTGATCGCCGGTTTGCGCCCTCTCCACCAGTTCAAGTTCAGTCAAGAGAAGAGCCTGCTGATCGCCGTTGTTGTCTCTTCCAAACTGTGGGACACAGCCTGTCCGGGAACGGTTGCGTGGCGCCTGGCCACCGTCGCACGCTGAGCTGAGACCGACAGGCGGTCGCTCACGCCTCGGGATCGCAGGGGAGGATCATTCGGGCTCGCGCGCCGCCACCCTCCCGGTTCTCCAACTCGAGCGTTCCTGCGTGTCCCTCGGCGATTTGTCTCGAAAGAACCAGGCCGATGCCTGAGCCACCCTGCTTCGTCGTGTAGAACGGCACGAACAGATTCCCTGTCTCCGGCAGGCCGGGGCCGCGGTCCTCGACCAGCAGGTGCAGTCGTCCAAGGCGCGTGAGCCAGCGCAAGGTCACGCTGTCCCCTTCGGCCTCGATCGTCGCATCGACAGCGTTGCGCACAAGGTTGATCAGTGCCTGCTCGAGCTGATCCGGGTCTGCCTGGACGGTCACGTCCTCGCCTTCGAGGACGTTCACGGGCAGCCGCGTCTCGAGGTGCGCCACGCGATGGACCAGCGCGGGAACGTGGACCGCGTCGATATCGGGCTTCGGCAGTCTGGCGAGCTTGGCATATGACGCCATGAACCGGCCGAGCGCCTCAGCCCGACTGGAGATCACCGTCAGGCCGCGTTCGACATCCTCGCCCACTTCTGCCGGCAGCTCGCTACGGTCCAGCATGCTCTGCAGACTCCCCGCGATCGACTTGATGGGGGCCAGCGAGTTGTTGATCTCATGCGAGAGTACCCGAATGATTCGCTTCCAGGCCTGGCGCTCCTCTTCCCTGAGGACCCGACTCAGATCGGACATGGCGATCAACTGCAACGGGTAGCCCTCCTGGCGCACTACGCTTCGTCGCAACTCCCAACGCCCGGTACCGCCTGGGAACGACACCTCGATCGTTCGCGGAGCGACTCCACGAAGGGTTCCGTCGAGTCTCAACTCGGTCGCCGTCTTTCCGATGAGTCTATGGGCCCGCTGGCCCAGTAGCTGCTCCGCGGTGCGATTCACGATTTGGAGCGTCTCATCGGGATCGAAGGCGAATACCGCGACGTCGATCTCCTCGAGGACCTTCCGAAGGGTCTCCGTCGCTTCTACGGCACCGAGTCGCTGATTCCGGAGGATCTCCTCGAGCTTGTTCACTTCGAGGTAGGCCAACGAGAGCGCATCGGATCCGTCCCCGACGCGCGCCCGGATCGAAAAGTCGCCCTCGCGAAGCGCTGCGAGCATGTTTGCGAGCGTGCCGAGCGGTCGCACGATCTGCTCTCGCAGCGCCACAGTAACGCCGGCCCACACCCCGACGAGCGTCACAGACGCCGTCCATTGGACACGTGCCGTGAAGTCCCCGAGCCAAAGCAGGGAGAGCGACAGAGCCACGCCGGGCAGGCCCGCGAGGATCGTCAGAACGAAGACCCTCTGGTCGTGGGTGAGGCGCTTCCACCAGCTACCCATCGGTCAGCGGCGCGGGCGGGGGCTCACCACCATATCAACCACCGTCGTGCTCCGGGTCGTCACTCTCGTGCCGTTGGAGCCGACGATAGAGGGCGCTCCGACTCAAGCCGAGCGCTTCCGCCGCCTTGCTCACATTACCCTGATACCGCTCCAGCGCCTTCTCGATCATCAGGCGCTCGGCCTCGTC
>JBDGVS010000031.1:0-13244 GCA_039585535.1 Gemmatimonadota bacterium
TCGGCCGCGAGTGTGGAATAGAGCCCCCCGCCCACTACGGGGGTCTCGAGGAGTCGCTCCTCGACGATGCCCTGCAGGCTGACACCCTCGGCCACACCGAGTTCGACCACCGCCCGCCCACGTGCTTCGGATCGGAGACGGAGCGTCATGCCCCGTTCTGCCAGGGCGCCATCCGTGGTGTCGAAGTATGTCTCGCGCAGGAGATGGTACTTGGTGCCCGAGGTGAGCATCCCGAGCGGACGTCGCTTCCCGTTCAGCTCGGCGAAGCGGGCGACGTCGGGGACGGGAACATTGAGGCGACGAATCATCGAGGGCCGTAGGCGGTCAAGCGAGCTTCCTTTCCATTCTTTTCGTCAGAAATGTAGAGCGTACCGTCTGGTCCGATGGCGATCCCCTCGGATTGGGGGTGCCTTCCCTTGCGGAGCTCGACAGCCGCGACCACGGCGCCACTCCTGTCCACCTCGATAATCGCGTCGTGTCGGCCCGAAAGCAGGAGCCAGCTCCCGGTGGGGGTTACCGCGACGGCGGACGCGTCGAAATCGGGTGCGAGTCCCAAGGCGTTCAGGGCGGACTTGGGAATCCGGATGGGTGACAGCGCCTCCGCGTCCGGGGCCAGCGGCAGACGATGGACCACGATCTCCCCACGATCAGGCAGGGTGATCTTACACGCGATGAGCAGGGCGTCGTTCTCTGCGTCGTGTTCGAGACCCTCGACCTCGCACATGCGCCCCACACCCGTGTCGGTGACCCGGAAGGGAACACTCTCCCTGTCGGCACCCTCGCGGAACTCGTACAGGCGCCCCGTGCTCGACACCAGGAAGAAGCGTTCGCCCGCGATCGCGATGCCTTCGAAGTCATCCCGAACCACTTCCGACCCGAGATCGAACCGCATGCCGACCTCTCCGGACACAGGGTCGATCTGATGTACCCTGCCCCGCTCGTCATCATGAGCGAATAGGCGCCCGTCGGGTGTGAACGCCAGTCCTGAGACTTCGTCGAGGCGACCCGGAAGGTCGAAGCGCCTGAGACGGTTCTCGAAGTCGTACCTCGACAGGAACGGCTCTTCCGCGGGAAGGCCTGTCTCCGGAGCGGCACCGACCTCGGGAGCCGCAAGTCCCAATGCCGCAGAGGCGTCGGCAGTCCGCTCCGACGCCGGCGCCTCGGCCGACTCACAGGCGAGCGGCACGGCCAGCAGAAGAATCGCGAGTCTCACGCGCGCGGCTTCAGCCCTGTGAGGGACCGCATCTCGGCGGCGGAAATCGCCCCGTCATGCCCCCTCCGAAGCCGATCCATTACCGTGCCCTGCGCGCTGGGCTCATCGATACGCGCTACATAGATGAGGAGGTGACCGTCGGGGCCAGGACTCATCTCGACCAGCTTCCAGCGAACCGACACCTCTTCGAGTATGGGTTCCACGTAGCGTTGCGCGGCCTCGGCTCCAGGAGCGTGCACGAGGAACAGTGAGTTCGCGCGCTTGAGCTTCTTCTTCGTCCGCTCCTCAGAGATGTGTCGCTCGATACGGACCGCGAGGTCCGCGATCGCACCGAGATCGGAAACGGAGGCCGCCTCCAGAATGGCGGGATCGCCGACCCGAAGCGCGGTATTCGCGGACGCCGGTCCTGCTGCGATGTCACCGACGCCGAGCTCCCCTGCGCGCGTGTTCGGATCTGCGTAGATGTTTCCGAAGTGAGTGCGCCACAACGCGAGGACCACCCCGTTGAAGACGATCGAGAGGGTGATCGCAATCCCGAGTGCCTGTACGCCAGACGCCAGGCCGACACCGATCGCCAGGAAGACGTATACCGCGTCTTTCGTGTCGTCCAGCGTGGTGCGGAAACGGACGGCAGCAACGATTCCCGCCAGAGAGAAGGCGAGGGCGACGCTGTTCTGCACGATCATCACGATGCCGGTAACCGCGACCGGCAGGATGAGGAGGGTGTGAACCACCGACTCTTCATAGCCCCGGTGACGACGCGTCAGCATGTAGACCCACGTCACGGGAACCATGATCACCAAGGCGCCCAGCATGGACAGCCCTGCCACCAGCGCGCCCGTCCAGGGTCCCGTGGCAACGGGATCGCCCACGGGGGACGGGGCGCCTGCGCCGAAGACCCCGGATATGTCACCCTCCAGCTGGCTCAGCCGGACACCCGAGACGACGTCCCGGACGAACGGGATGTACTGAACCGCGACGATAAGGAGGACCGCGAGCAGCAAGTAGTACACCGCGACTCGTCCGAGCCCGGAGCGCCGCTTCGTCCTGGATGATGTCATTTCGATTCCGGGCGCTGAGGAAGGGCCGCCGATCAGCGGACCATGATGTGGTGGAGAAGTGGACCACAGCAAGGAGTCCCGACCGTATTCGCTGGTGGACAAGGCCAGCCCGTGCTCCGTACTCTTACACTATTCCGCCCCAGGTTCGGCCGTACAGAAAGCTCCGAGGACACCATGCCACGATCGGCAGCCACCCTCCCTCTGCTCGTCTCCCTGCTGTTGCCCGCCACGCTGGCTGGCCAGGACGAATTCAAACTCCCGACCGCCGAGGAGTACACCGCGGCGATGGAAGCGGCAGAGGCCGCACCGCTCTTCCATTCCGACGAACCCATCCGCATGACGCTGCGGACGGACATCAAATGGCTTCGGGATGAGCGCAACGACTCGGTCGAGGTCGAGGCTACAATCTCCTTCGTCGACCTCGATGGGTCAGAAACCATCAGCCCCATGCAAACCCGAGCGCGAGGCAACTTTCGACGCTCCAAGAAGAACTGCCGCTTTCCCCCTCTGCGTCTGAACTTCAAAACGGGTCAGATGGACGGCACCGTCTTCGAGGGCCAGGACAAGCTCAAACTCGTGACTCCGTGCCACGACGAACGCGACGACTATCAGCGGTACATCTTCAACGAGTACCTCGCCTACCGACTTCTGAACGTGCTCACGCCCTACAGCTTCAACGTGCGTCTGGTCGAGATCACCTACGAAGACACATCCGAGGACTACGAGACCAGGACCAAGATCGGATTCCTGATCGAAGACGAGGATGACATGGCGGCCCGGGCGCGAGGCACGCTCGAGGAAGTGAGCCAATTCCACCCCGCGCGCTCGTTCGCAGACTACGCGGTAATGGTCGCGATGTTCAACTACATGATCGGGAACACCGACTGGTCCCCCACCTACTTCCACAACGTCAAACTCGTCCGTACAGAAGACGCTCGCTATCTCACGGTACCGTACGACTTCGACTTCTCGGGTACAGTCGATGCTCGGTATGCGACCGTCGACCCGTCACTCCACGACCGGATCCGCTCGGTCACCCGCAGACTGTACCGGGGCTTCTGTCGTGACGAGCTCGTCTACGAGCCGGCTGTGGCCCCTTTCCGCGAACATCGAGCCGAGATGGAGCAGCTCTACCACGACTTCTCCGCCTTCGGCTTCGAGCAGTGGGACGAGGAGCGTATCGAGGATTCACTCGACTTCTTCGAGGACTTCTGGAAGGTCATCGACGACGAAGGTGAATTCGAAAAGAAAATCTTGAGGGAGTGTCGTCCGTGGTAGGGAGAGCACGCGAGCTCAGCATGCAGCGCCGGGTCGAACAGGGTCTGGCGGAGATGGTGGGCCTGGTCCGGGGCGTCATCGCGGATGGTCGGGTTTCCGAAGGGGAGGCCCAACGTCTATCCGAGTGGGCGAGAGAGAATCCGGAGGTGGCGACCCGGTACCCGGCCAACCTCCTCTCACGCAGACTCGAGCGGATCTTCATGGATGGGCGGGTGGACGGAGGGGAGCGCAAACGCCTTGCCGCCCTGCTCACGCAGCTCGCGGAGAATCCGAGCGGCTTCGGGGGCGGTTTTCCCCTCGCGACGGATCTTCCGATCACGCAGCCCGCACCCGAAGTAAGCTTCGAGGGCCAGACCTTCGTGTTCGGAGGGGAGATGGCGTACGGGCCGATCCACGCCTGCGAGCGCGAGGTGATCGAGCGTGGCGGCGTCGCCGACCGCACGGTGAATCGCCGCACGAACTACGTCGTGATCGGTATGCTGGCCGCTAACGACTGGGGTCAGAGTGCGTTCGGAGGGCTGATCGACAGCGTTGTTCAGTACCGCTCACGGGGTGTCCCGATCGCCGTGATCACAGAGGAGCTCTGGACCAACGCCCTCGGCTGACCTCGCGAAAGAGACTTCCTTCCGAGCGGGGCCTACCTCCCGATGCTGATCGCGGCCAACCTCGTGATCGCGCCGAGCGTTGTCTGTGCCGCGTTGAAGCCGAGCATGAAGTCGGCATCCGAAAACGTCTCGAAGAGGTCGGTCGTCTGGTGCCAGTGCGGATTGGCCCGGTTGCCCGTCTCATACAGCCGACGATTCTCACGCAGGCTGACCGCCGCGACGAGATCCATGAAGGGTGTCGAGTCGGTGTTACTCATGGCGTTCGAGAGGACCGCCGGATAATCGCTCGCGTGCATCCGATTGGCGTTGATGAGGGCGAGCCCGAGACGCGCCGACTCTTCTGCCATGGCGGAGTTCAACTGGAACTCCACATCCACATCGGCATCGAGCGCCTGATTGAATGTCACCGGGTTGCCATGGTCCCACATCATCATGTCGTGCTGAATCATCCCGAGCCAACGCGGCTCAGGATACAGGCCTGAACCGGCGGGGTTCTCGATGCCCTGGAGCTCGGCTCGCTGCTCCACATAGGCCCGAGCCCCATTGAGGCCCGTCTCTTCGTTGTTCCAGAGGGCGAAGCGGATTGAACGCTCAGACGCGATGTCGCTTGAGGCGAGTACCCGGGCGATCTCCATCACCAGGGCGGTGCCCGACCCGTCGTCGTTGGCGGCCTCCCCTCCCCCCCGACCATCCATGTGCGCTCCGACGATGTACATCTCGTCGGGGTTCGATGAGCCGACCTTCGTTGCGAACACCTCCTCACGGGGCTCGGGCGTGTCCGAGTTGCGGGGGGTGTACATGTAATGGACCCGCTCGGTTTCGTAGCCCCAACTCTGCAGCTGGTCCTCGATCCAGTCGATGGCAGCGGCATTCCGCGGCGTGCCCTGCTCTCGGTCTCCGAATTGGGTCAGTCCGTAGACGAGCTGCTTGTACGACTCGAAGTCGAGTCGTTCGACGATTTGCTGACGCATGCTGTCCGCCTCCGTCATCGGCACATTGCCGAGCACGTTCCGCAGACTCCGCCTCAACTCCGGTGGATCGCTCACGCGGCCGTCTCCCGACTGAGCAGCTGCCTGGGCTGAGCCCGAGAGAGGCGCCCCGACGGTCAGTGCGAGCAGGAAGAGGCAGGGACCAGCGTGAGCAAGCTGAGAGCGTCGAATCATGATGACTTCAGTTGATGAGGTGTTCGGCAGAGATGGCTGCCCAACATCCCGACCGCGGCCCGAGCCGGCAAGCGACCCATCTCAGAAGCGGACGGAGGTCTCCAGTGTGATGGCTCGATAGACGTAGTAGACGTCGAGCGCCAATGGCCCCGCATCGAACCACCCCACAAGTCCGGCGAACGGAAGCACCGGGGTATCCTCGGCCCAGGTGGCAAGACGTTCGTCGTATCCGGTGACCAGCCCGGCACGGTACCCCACACCGAAGTCGGTGACGCCCCACTTCCCCCGGGCCCAATAGCGCTCAACCCCTACAATGAACGACCGATCGTCGTAGGAATTGATGAAGGTGGCGGCAAACCACTGCGAGAAGGCGAAGCCGACGCCCTGCGTCCACTCGACCTCCGGAAATTGTGGTTCGAACGGATGTAGCGTCCACAGGCCGAAGATGAAGCGACGTCGCTCGGCTGGCCCACCGACCAGACTCGACCAGAACGAGGGGCCAGAGTCGTCGTTCGCTGAGTCCGAAGTGGGGACCGGGAGGTCTGAGGTCTGAGCCGCGAGGTGAGGCGTCCACACGCAGCAGAGTAGCGCGCCCACGAGAAGAACCGTGTCGATTTTCCTAGACACGTGCCGCACAGAATCCAAAGTTGTGTCCCGGAACCGCGCGCCCCCACGCACGAGCGGGTCGCGACCCCGAATGCCCCCCCGGCACTCGACTCTGGAGCAGCACCGGATGCGCCCTTTTTACAGTGCGGCCACGAATCTCGTTCAAGGCCTCTTCGCAGCTTTCGCGCTGCTCATCCTCGCAGATGTAGCGTCTCCCACCTTCAATGTGACCGGTATACCCGACTGGTCGGGGAGCCAGGCGACGATCGCGATACTTGCCCTTCTGACCATCTCGCTGGCCCTCGGCGTGGTCATGCATACCGTTTCTCGCGCGGTCTTCCACTCGCAGAAGCAACAGTGGACGCTCGACATTCTCGCGAGCGCCGCTGTGCGCAATCGACTCGCAGCTCTCGGAACGCGCCAGCCGTCTCCTGGTGGCCCCACGTACGAAGACCTCGCTGAAGATTCGACGAACCGCATTCGCAACGCGTCCGCCTTCATGCACGGGATGGAGTACCAGGTCATGATTCGTGCACCGGAAGTCTTCGCGAACCTTCAGGTCTATCGTGACCAGTATCGGCTCGCCCGGGCATTCATCATTCCCTGTGCGGCACTCGCGCTCATCCTCCCGTTCTGGGCGCCGGTGGGTGCTCTCGACGGCGTGGGCGGCGCGATCGGCCCACTTCCGATCATTCGGACTCAGGCATTCCTCCTCGGAATCCTCGCGTCGGCGGTCTGCTTCGTGGCCTTCCGCGAACGAGCATACCGTTACGCCGCCGCCAAGGCCCTCGCATGGGTGACGCTCGAGGGGATCATTCGGGACGCCGAGGCGGACCACGACTGATCCCCCCCGATCAGTAGGCTGGCTCCAGGCGGACAATCACGCTCGGATCGCCAGAGCGGGACTCGAACGCGACGTAGACGAAGCCATCCGGTCCCTGACGGACGTCGCGAATGCGTCCCATCCGGTGGACCATCGTCTCCTCACTGATCACCACGTCTCCGTCGAGCGTGAGCCTCGAGATCTGCTCACCGGCGAGTCCGCCTGCAAAGAGGTTGCCGCGCCACGCGGGGAAGCGCTCACCCGTGTAGAACACGAGACCTGACGTCCCAATCGACGGAACCCAGACGTACGAAGGATTCTCCATCCCTTCGCGCATGGTGCTCTCGTGGATCCGGAGTCCCTCACCATAGTTCACCCCGTATCCGACCACCGGCCATCCATAGTTGAGGCCCGGCTTGATCAGGTTGACCTCGTCTCCGCCCTGAGGCCCGTGCTCGGTGGACCAGAGATCCCCCGTGGCTTGATCCATCGTCAAACCCTGCGGATTGCGATGTCCGTAGCTCCAGATGCTTGGCTCGACCCCTTCCTCACCGATGAACGGATTGTCCGAAGGGATGCGTCCGTCGTCGTGTAGCCGATTGATCGTCCCATGGTGGTTCGAACGATCCTGCGCGGCGTGCGCCTCCAGATCTCCGGACGGGGGGCGCTGCCGGTCACCGACCGAGAAGAACATGTAGCCCTGCCCATCGAAGACGATGCGCGAGCCGTAGTGGCCGTTGCGTCCGTTCGTGTTGGCCACGAACAGCTCCTCGACGTCGGTAAGGCGGTCGTTCTCGAGCCGGCCCCGGATGATCGCCGTCGTCGACGAGTCGGGATCGGCGAGCGGCTTCGAGTAGCTCAGATACAGGAGACGGTTCGACGCGAAGTCCGGATGCGGCACCACGTCCATCAGGCCGCCCTGCCCTCGTGCGTGCACCTCCGGCACCCCGGCGACTGCGTCCGGCAGCAACGTTCCATCTCGCACCACACGGAGCCGTCCTTCCCGCTCGGTCACGAGCATGTCACCATCGGGCAGAAACGCCATCGACCACGGTCGAACAACTCCTTCGACGACGGTCACGATCCGGAAGTCGTGATAGGTGGACCGCCGGAACTCCCCGGCGTCCTGAGCCGAAGCCGCGGTTGCGATCGAAAGCGTCATACCAGCCGCGAGTACCGCAATGGACGTGCGCGCCATCTTCATCTCCTGAACTCCAGCGCGGCGAATCGCCGCAGTATCATCGAATTCGAACCAAGGGACACCCGCGACGATCGGGAGGTTCCGATCTGACGACATCGCTCCGCGGACGGCCCGGCAAGAGTAATGGTGTGTCCGAGGTCGGTCGAGAGGAGCTCTGCTAGAACACCGACCTGGCGAACATCGGATAGAGCTCGTGGTACGGCAGGACTCTGTCCCGAAACTCGTCGACTACCTGAAGCATGGCCCGGAGGTCTGCGACGTTGGCCAGGGGCAGCTGGTGAAAGAAGACGTCGAGAAAAGTCCCTTCGTCCACCGTGCGCTGGAGCAGCGCTCGCAACTCCTGCCGCCCCGCCGGAGAGGTGAACGGCAGAAACTCGGCCTCACGCCCCGTAAGCAGATAGGGATTGCCGGGTTGCCAGGAAACCAGACTGTCTGGCGAGAAGGCGTCGGACGACACACCGCGCGCCGCCGTATAGTACCTGGAAACGGCATCGCGTTCGGCCGGGCCGTACGCATGATAGGGGGCCACGAACACGTTCCAGCCCCGGTATCCTCGATCCCTCAACCACTCCTGGCTGGTCCGCAGATCGAAGTCGAGCTCCGCGGGAGTGAGCGTCGGCAGCGAGTCGTGCTTGAGGGTGTGACTCACCATCGACCAGCCAGCGTCGTGGAGTTCGTCGAGCATGGGCTCGGTCATGTAGGCGGCCCACTCCTGATCCACCGGTAGCGTATTGACCGCGACGTTGGCCACGAGACCGAACTCTTCGAGGACGGGCCAGGCGTTCTCGTACACGCTCAGCCATCCATCGTCGAAGGTGATCGTGATGGCTCCTCGCATGGCGACCGTCACCTCGAGAGAATCCGTGGGGCCAGACATGTCGCCGACGATCCAGGCGGCCCCCTCCGCCACCCCGGTTATCAGGCCATCGGGTGAGACGGTGGCGACGGACGGGTCCGAAGAGGACCACACCACGGTCCCGGGGCTGGTCGCATTCCCGAAGCGGTCCGTATGCGTGGGCGCCAGGAAGGCGGTCTCGCCACGAGCGCTGAGCAAAACCGTGTCTGCAACCAGTGCAGCAGAAGCGGACGTACCGGGGGTCGCCTCCGCGAGGAACTCGACGGTCTCGCTCCGACCACGCGTCTCGATGGTGGCGAAGGCCCGCTGCGTCCCCGACGTCGTACCGAGCCGCCACACCGCACCAGCCACACCCGTGGCGTCGCTGGTCCCCGCCACCGCGCTCGCGATCGCACCCGACGAGCTGCCGACACTCCATAACACCGAGGCCCCGGCATACGCGGCCCCGAGCACATCCTCGACGCGTGCGGACAGGGCGACTTCCGCGTCCACCTCCGCGGTGAGTGGAAGTACTCCGATCGACGCAATCACGAGCTCCGGCGTTACGCGCACCGACACCGAGTCGACAGCACCCCCCGCCGTGGCGAGCAGCACGGCAGTACCGGGCCCCACGGCGATCGCCGTCCCCTGGACGTCCACCGTGACCACGCTGGTGTCGGACGACGACCAGAGGAGGCCCGCGTCCGGGACCGGCGTACCCAATTCATCCCGCGCATCGAAGGGCACCTGAATCGAGTCACCCGGATCGTCGAGCACGAGCGAGTCACCGAGGAGGAGGAGGAAGGCCACGTTCTGGGTTACGGCCACCCCTGTGGTGCCCTCGATCGAGCCGGTCCCGGCCCGGACGGTGGTTGCCCCGTTGCCGACCGCCGTCACAACCCCCTGCGCCGAAACCGTCGCGACCGAGGGATCATCGGAGGACCAGTCGAGGTTCACCCCACCCATCGGTTGCCCCTCCTGGTCCAGGACCGACGCCGTGGCAAACGCCTCGGCCCCGATGGCCGTGAGCTCCGCCGTCGTGAGCTGCACGGAAATCGCCGTCACGACCGGCGCGACCGGTGCGACCGGGTCATCACCACACGTGGTCAGCCCCAGGAGCCCGAGGGCTCCGATCGATGCGAGGCCGCGTCGCCGGGGTCGGCGTACGGCCAGTTGTGATAGAGACATGGTCGTGCGCAGCATCACGGAGTTCGGCGGCGTTCAGTGGACAAGCCCGGACGCTCCCAACTTCGGGCTGCGGGAGGGCGAGATCCAGCCTTACGTCTCTCGCCCGCCGGGGGAGTCCACGGTAGTTTCGCCCCCCGTACCCCGACGTTGATAGGAGTCGAGATGACCCGCGAACGCATGAAGGCCGACGACTTCCCGAAAGAGGTGCTCACGCTCTTCGATCGATACGTCCATGGGATGATCGATCGGCGCGCCTTCCTCGACGGCGCGGCAAAGTTCGCCGTGGGTGGCATGGGCGCGGCGGCGTTTCTGGAAGCGCTGAGTCCTCAGTATGCGTGGGCGGCACAGGTGCCGACGGACGACGCGCGGGTCCGCCTGGAGTACGTCGAGTACGACTCGCCTTCAGGGTCCGGGACGATGCGAGGATACATGGCTCGCCCGACGGCTTCGAGCGGCCCATGGCCCGCCGTGCTGGTGATCCATGAGAACCGGGGACTGAACCCCTACGTGGAGGACGTAGTGCGTCGCTTCGGCGCGGCCGGCTTCCTGGCGTTCGGACCCGATGCCCTTACTCCCCTCGGAGGATATCCCGGTACGGACGACGAGGGACGGACGATGCAGCGAGAACTCGACCGTGACACGATGACGGAGGACTTCATCGCCGGGGCTCGCTTCCTCATGGGCCACAGTGACTCCACCGGTCGGGTCGGGGCCGTCGGCTTCTGTTTCGGCGGAAGTATGGTGAATACGCTGGCGGTTCGACTCCCGGAGCTCGCGGCTGGAGCACCCTTCTACGGCGGGCAGCCCGCCGCCGAAGACGTCCCACACATCGTCGCTCCGCTGCAGATCCACTACGCAGGGCTCGACGAGCGCGTGAATGCGGGTTGGCCAGCCTTCGAAGCCGCGCTTCAGGCCAACGGAAAGGAGTACACCATGCACATGTATCCCGACGTGAATCACGGCTTCCACAACGACACCACGCCGAGGTTCGATGAAGCCGCCGCGGCGCTTGCTCAGGAGCGCACGATCGCCTTCTTCAACGAGCGTCTGCGGTAGTGCGAGCCCGTGCGGCGTCGGCGGTCGACGCGGGGCAAATGATCGAGGCCGCACAGCGCCTCGTGCGGATTCCATCGCACGGAGGTGAGGAGACAGCGGCTCAGGAGGCCGTCGCCGACATCGCGGACGGGATGGGACTGGACCTCGACGTCTGGGAGATCGACCTGGACGCGGTACAGGCTCACCCGGCGGCTTCGTGGGAGATCGCGCGCGACCGTGCCCTCGGGGTCGTCGCCTCGCTCGGTGGCTCCGGGAACGGTCCGACGCTCCTTCTCAATGGACATGTGGACGTCGTCCCCCCCGGAGATCCGTCGATGTGGTCCGACCCGCCCTTTGCGGGTGTCGTGAGGGACAGTCGGCTGTACGGCCGCGGATCTCTGGACATGAAGGGCCCGCTGATGGCCGGCCTGTTCGCCATGAAGGCGATCGTGGACTCTGAACTCGAGCTCGAGGGCACTGTCCGACTGATGAGCGTCGTGGGTGAAGAGGACGGCGGGTTGGGGACGCTCGCCGCCATCCAACGCGGCTACCGCGGCGACGGAGCCATCGTGATGGAGCCAACGCGCTCCGTGGTCGCACCGGTGCAGGCCGGATGCCTCAACTTCCGTGTCCGCGTGCCAGGTCGGGCCGCGCACGGCGCGATCCGTGAAGAAGGCGTAAGTGCGTTCGAGAAGCTGTTCGATATGTACACGGCGATCATGGCACTCGAGGAGCGCCGAAATCGAAAGACAGACGGCGATGCACTCTTCGCCCCCTATCGAATCCCCTTCCCCATCAGCGTAGGAACGCTTCGCGGGGGCGACTGGGCTTCGTCGGTCCCCGACCACGCGACGATGGAGGGACGCATCGGGGTTCGGCCGGAGGAGTCGCTCGACGAAGCCCGCGGCTCCCTCGAGGCGGCTGTCGCCGACGCGGCGTCACGCGACGCCTTCCTCCGAGCTCACCCACCGGTCGTGGAATGGTGGGGAGGCCGGTTCCTACCGGCTCACATTGCACTCGATCACCCGCTCGTCGAGGCGGTCAACCGGGCAGCGACAGAGGCGGCGGGAGAGGCTCACGCCTTCGAAGCGGTACCCTTCGGTGCAGACGCCGGCCTCTTGCAGCACATCGGGGACACTCCGGCGCTGCTCTTCGGGGCGGGCGACATCCGTCGGGCGCACGGGCCGGATGAATACATCGACACGCAGGAGCTCACACAGATGGCTCGGACGCTCGCACGCACCATCGTCGACTACTGCGGCGTAGCCGAGACCCCGACCAAACCAGGCTAACCGGGGGACCCGGCGGCCATGGCGCTTCCCTGCGCGGCCCCGTCGAGCGCGTAGATCGTCGCGCTGTAGAGGGACAGACCGCTCGTGACCACCATGAGCACGGTCATGGGCCCGGCGGGGAGCCGCAGCGCAGCCCAGAAGAGCACGACGTGCATCAGGAAGCTCGCCGTTCGACCATGCCATCGGTGTACGACGGTCAACGGTCCGTAGCGAGCCCGAAGCATGAGCACACCAACGAGCAGCACGAGGTCGCGACCAAAGATCACGATCAGAAACCACATGGGGATCGCCCGAAACACCGGACCAACGCTCAGTGCGAAGAAGGCCACGAGAGCGACCTGGACCAGTTTGTCAGCGACCGCGTCCGCGGTGGCGCCCGACGGAGACACAAGCTTCCACTTTCGCGCGATCCACCCGTCCAGCAGGTCGGTGAGCCCCATCACGGCAATCGTGACCAGGGCAGCGATCCGGTACGCCTCGCCTCCGTCCCCGCTCCGTCCGAGCTCCTGCGCCATGACCCCGAGATAGACGAACACCGGGATCAGTGCGACGCGCAGAAGAGTCACGATCCACAAGAGTCCCTTCATGCGGGCTCCCTCGAGATCCCAGCTACATCAGAATGTCTCGATGAACGTCGAGGGCGCCGGAGCGAATGGCGGCGCGCCGCCTTCTGCCGGAGAACCAGGAGAATATCTGCGAAGCAAGGACCGCGATCATGATCACGGCCACGCCGACGCTCATCCACTTCGCGAACTCGGCGGGCCAAAGCCCCCCGTCCCGAAGAACCCGCTGGTTCTCGAAAGAGACGTGGTAGGTCCCCTGAAGCAGTGTCCACCGGAGAAGCACATAGCCCGACACCGCCCCGATCCACCCGAGCAGGCGCCGACTTCCGTGCCAGTCACGCGTTCGCCGCATACCCACCCTGTTCTCGTACGCCCTTCAGA
>JBDGVS010000032.1:0-13228 GCA_039585535.1 Gemmatimonadota bacterium
GACCGTCGTCCGCCCGTTCACCATGCTCACAGAGGACTGAGTGTTGTTGCCGATGTATGTCGCGAAGCCGGACAGATCCGGCAGCACGGGATCTCGCTCGACAGACTGAGTCCCGGAAATTTCGACGTTCAACACGAAGGTCTGCCCGGCAGCCACCGTACTACCGGGCTGGAGGTACGCCCGTACCGAAGGCTCCTGGGCCTGGGCCATCGAAGGAAGCGCCAGCGACAACATCACCAGAGCGACCAAAGAGGCAGCCGCAAAGGAGACGCGTCGAGCGACCGGACTGCCTGTCACCACGGCTTCTTCGGCTTTCGACCAAGTGCGGAGGCAGGCTTCCGGTTCACGTCCTCCGGATCTTCCTCGATGGCGTCGAGCAGGCGCTCCGCTTCTTCGGGCGTCATCTCGCCCTCCTGCGGCTGCGGCTGACCTTCAGCCTCGGCCGGCGGCGGCTCCCCTTCATCGGGCTCGTCCTGGTCCTCCTCGTCCTCCTCGTCCTCCCCCTCCTCGTCCTCCGGCTGGTCCTGAGGCTGGTCCTGAGGCTGTTGTTCCTGGTCCTCGTTCTCCTCCGGATCTTCCTCGTCGTCCTCATTGTCTTCGGAGTCACCTTCCTGCGGCTGATCTTGCTGCTGCTGCAGATCTTCCAGAACACGTTCAAAATTGTGCTTGGCATCAGGATCCGTCGGATTCAGGCGCAGCGCCTCCTTGTACGCCTCGAGCGCAGGCTCGAGTTGCTGACTCCGATAGAGAGCATTCCCGAGGTTGTACCACGCGGCAGAGGCGAGGGCCGGGTCCCCCGTCTCGATCGCGCGCTGGTAGGCCTCCATGGCCCTCTCGAAGTCGGCACTCTGGTAGAGCGCGTTCCCATCGTTGAACGGGACGATCGGCGACTCAGGCGCTTCGGCCATCGCCTCGAGATACGCCCGATGCGCTTCCTCGAAGAGTCCGTCGCGGTAGAGGCGGTTCCCCTCCTCGACCCGGGCACGTGCCGCCTGAGCATCGACGTGCGACGGGAATGCGATCGCTACGACAACCCCCGCGATCGACGCCGCGCGTGTGATCGACCTCCTGCTCATTCGAACCTCCCAGCCCATGCGTGCTCTGTGCGTCGACGATCGGGCAGAAGCATATCAGCGAGCAACAGGAGCAGTGCGAGTCCCAGGAAAATCTGATACTGCTCCTGGAATCGCGTTACCTGCAGGGCGTCGACCTCTTCGCCTTCCCCACGCGCGACCTCATCCACGAAGTCTTCAAACTCCGTACCGCCGGGCCCTGCGCGGACCACAGTGGCCCCCGCATCGCGCGCCAGGGCGCTCAAGGTGGCCTCCCCGATTCGCGTCGTCACCACACTGCCCTCTTCATCTCGAAGAAAGCCCTCTTGTACGCCGGCATCGTCGAAGACCGGAATGGGCACGCCTTCGGTCGAGCCCACGACGACCACGTGAAGCTGGACGCCCATCTCCTGCAGGCGTTCGAGCTCCGCCGCATAGCTCTCTTCGTGATCTTCGGCGTCGGTTACGAGGATCAGGACCCGTGCATCACGGGCACCTTCCTCGAGCGCATCGAGCGACACTCGGAGTGCGGCACCCAGATCCGTCCCCTGTATGGGCATCAGATCGGGCTCCATCGCCCCGAGAAACATCCCGGCCGCTGAGTAGTCGATCGTCAGCGGGCTCTGAACAAAGGCGTCGGCCGCGAACGCGACCAGCCCGATACGATCACCGTCCAATTGCTCCATGAGTCGGAGAATCGCAAAACGCGCGCGCTCCAGACGATTCGGAACGACGTCTTGTGCCAGCATCGACTGGGAAAGGTCCACCGCCACGACGATATCCTGTCCTACGCTTCGGACGGTCTCCACCCGACTCCCGAACTGGGGACGCGCAGCCGAGACCGCGAGAAGCGCCACCGCAGCCACCTGGAAAATGCCCTTCCACCGACGCGCGACGTGATTCACGGAGGATGTCAGCCTGCGAGCCAACTCGAGGTCCGCGAACCGTTCGAGCGCACGTTGCCGACTCTTCGCCGCTCTCCAGAGCAACAAACCGAGCAGCGGAGCGAGCACGAGCGCCCAAAGCCACGTGGGATCGTTGAAACGAAACATCAGGGCAGCCTCCTCAGCACTGTCTGGGAGAGGGCCAACTCCACCATCAGGAGCAGGAAGCCCAGCATCAGCGGGACGGGAAACTCCTCACCGAACTGCGTGAAGTTTTCAACCTCTACTTCCGTGCGTTCGAGCTCGTCGATCTCAGCGTAGATCGCCTCGAGGCTCTCGGTATCCGTGGCCCGGAAGTACCGTCCGCCGGTGAGTTCAGCGACCTGCTGCAGCGTCGCTTCATCGATGTCCACCTCGACGTTCGCGTACCGGGTTCCTCCGAAGCCGTCCGGGACTGGGACAGGAGCCGTCCCCATCGAGCCGGCCCCGATCGTATAGACACGCACCCCGAGCGCCTGGGCCATCTGAGCAGCGGTCACCGGGCCGATCTCTCCGCGATTGCTCCGCCCATCGGTCAGAAGAACCACGACCTTCGACTCCGCCGGAGACGCCTGGAGGCGCTTCACTGCGGTCGCGAGCCCCATGCCGACCGCGGTTCCATCCTCGATAATCCCAACATCCAGCTCTCCGACCAGCGACTGAACGACGCCGTAGTCGAAGGTGAGCGGCGCCTGGGTGAAGGCCTGACCGGCGAAGGCAACCAGCCCAAGGCGGTCGTTGCGGCGACCGGCGACGAAGTCGGCCGCTACCGCCTTGGCGGCCTCGAGGCGGTTCGGCTGCAGGTCCTCTGCGAGCATCGAGCTCGACACATCCAGCACCATGACGATGTCGATGCCCTCGGTCAGGACATTCTCTGTCGTGATGCCTGTCTGAGGGCGAGCGAGAGCGATGATCAGCGCAGCCAATGCGAGCGCCCGCAGGACGGAAGGCACGACCGTGGCCCATCGTCCACCCGCGGAGGAGGCGATGACATCGGAGACACCAGAGTACCGGATCGCGGGAGCCGGCTTCCCGCGAGCGTATCGGAGCCAGAAGAGCACCGGCAAGAACAGGAGCAGTCCCAGAACCGCAGGATCTTCAAAGCGGAACATCAGGCGCCCGCCTCCGCCGGAGCAGCTTGGGCGCGGTCCCACGCGACCGTGCTCTCGACGATGGAACGGCCAAGCGTCACGGTCGACCGCGCGGTATCCGCGTCCGGTCGGACTTTGGCGAACTTCACCAGGTCACACTGGTCGAGGAACCTCCTCAGCTCGGCCCGGGCTTCTCCTGGTGCGTCCTTTCCCTCGAGTCCTGCGATCACTTCCCAGGTGGTCATTTCCAGCGCCGGCACTCCGAACACGGCCTCGACGTAGCGTCGCAGGATGTCGGACGCCCGGACGTGGTATTCCTTCACTTCACCTCGGTCCAGCATCGGTGAGGCTTCCAGCACGTCGAGCGCCTCGAGGGCGATCTCGTGCGGCGCCCGCGGAGGCGGGCCACGATCGACGTGCTCGACAGTCCGGCTGCGGCGACGCCACCGGCGATACAAGGCAAAGATTGCCGCGCCCAGCAGCATGAAGAGCAGCGCCCACAGAGCAATCCACAGCACACTCACGGCAATGGAGAGCGGACCCCGAATCCCCCGGATGTCCCCGGTCTCGTCGGATCCCACCGAAGTGACTTCGACACCGAAGCGATCCGTCGCCAACTCTTCCGATTCTCCATTCGCGCGGAGCACCGACAGTCGAAACGACGGGATTTCCAGCTCACCCAGTTCGAACGCGGCGATCGAGAACACCGCCGTCGAGACGGCACCGCCGCCTTCCGTCTCCGTTGGTTCCAGTCGCGCCTCGAGTACTTCGAAAGGGCTCAGGTCGACCGAGTCGGGCCACACGACCGACGCATCGACCGGATGCGCAACGCGAACCGTGAGGGTGATCCGGCCACCGACGGTGACGAGCGTGGTATCCACGTCACTCTGGATTCGTGACTGCGCCGCAATCGGCACGGTTGCCGCGAGCAACAGCACGCCAGCAAGAGCGCCGGATACGACCGTGCCCGCCATCGCGCGGGCGGCCTGATAACCGGTCATTGTCGACGCGCTCGATCCTGGAAGAAGCGCATGAGCGGCTTCACGTACGGCTCACCTGCTTCGATATCGATCACGTCCACGCGACTCCGGCGTAGCTCACGATCCAGCGCCTGTCGGCGCCGACCCACACGAGCGGCGAACCGCTCCCGGAAGTCCGGGTTCGCTGTGTTGACCACGACCCGCTCCCCGGTCTCGGGATCTTCGAGTTCGAGGTAGCCGAGGGCGGGGAGTTCCTGTTCCCTGCGATCGGACAGCCGCACGGCGATCAGGTCGTGCCGGCGCCCCGCCACAGCGAGCGCCTTCTCGAAGCCATCGTCCCGAAAGTCAGAGACCAGGAAGGTGACGGCCCTCTTCCGCTGGACATGGCTCACATACTCGAGCGCGGCGGTGATATCTGTCCCCCGCCCTGCGGGCTCGTGGAAGAGCAACTCGCGTAACACACGCAGAACGTGGCGCCGGCCCTTTCGCGGCGGAACGAACTTCTCGATTCGATCCGAGAAGATGACCAGCCCCACCTTGTCGTTGTTCTTGATCGCGCTGAAGGCCAGGAGCGCACAGATCTCAACCGCGACCTCGCCCTTCATACGGTCACGACTTCCGAAGTCGCCCGAGGCGCTGACGTCGACGACGAGCATCACGGTGAGTTCACGCTCTTCGTCGAAAATCTTGACGAACGGGACTCCGCTTCGCGCAGTGACGTTCCAATCGATGCTCCGGATGTCGTCCCCGTACTGATACTCGCGCACCTCGGCGAAGCTCATGCCACGGCCCTTGAACACCGAATGGTACTCGCCCGAGAACACCTCGTTCACGAGGCCTCGGGTCGAGATTTCGATTCGGCGGACCTGCTTCAGAATCTCTCGAGGAATCATCGTCGTCGCCTCGACGGCTACGGGACCTCGACCCGGTCGAGGATCCGTCGGACCACGTCTTCGGAGGTGACTTCTTCGGCCTCCGCCTCGTACGTGATCAGCACGCGGTGTCGTAGTACGTCCATCCCCATCGCCCGCACATCGTCAGGCGTGACAAAGCCACGCCGCTGCAGGAAGGCATGGGCCCGGGCCGTCCGAGCCAGGCAAATCGTCGCCCGGGGGGAGGCACCGAACGACACCAGATCAACCAGGTCGTCGAGCCCGTACGCCGCCGGATCCCGCGTCGCGAGCACGAGGTCCACGATGTAGCGCTCGACCTGCTGATCCATATAGATCATCTCGGTCGCCTTTCGAGCCCGGAGGATCTCTTCTGGCGTGACGACAGGCTTCACCGAGTCCGGCACGCCCGCACTCATTCTCCGCATGATCTGCAGCTCTTCGTCCCCCGTCGGATACTCGACGGAGAGCTTGAGCATGAAGCGATCGACCTGCGCCTCGGGGAGAGGATATGTCCCCTCCTGTTCGATCGGATTCTGGGTCGCAAGCACGAGGAACGGCGAGGGGAGCGGATAGCTGCGCTCACCAATGGTGACCGTGTGCTCCTGCATCGCTTCCAGCAGGGCCGACTGCACCTTCGCCGGCGAACGATTGATCTCATCCGCCAGGATGATATTCGCGAAGATCGGTCCCTGTTTGGTCTTGAACTCCTGATCCTTCGGATCGTAGATCAGCGTTCCAGTCAGGTCGGCAGGGAGCAGATCCGGCGTGAACTGCAGACGTCGAAATTTGGTGTCGATCGCCTGCGCGAGCGTCTTCACTGTCAGCGTCTTGGCGAGTCCAGGCACACCCTCCATGAGGACGTGTCCGTCGGCGAGCAGTCCGATCAGCAGCCGCTGAATCATCGTTTGCTGCCCGACGATGACGCGCCCGACTTCCGCCAGGAGCCTGTCTACGAACTCGCTTTCCTGCTGGATTTTCTGTTGGATGACCTCGATGTCGAGGCCCCGGCTTTCCGTTGTTTCCAAGTGTCGAACCTTCGCTGGAGATCCGGTGATTACACACGTAGTTGAGCCGCGATATGGTAATGGATGCAGTTCGGCAGGGAAGGGTTGGCCGGCGCACCCTCACGGCTACAGCGATGTGTCCCCACCAGAGGACACTCCTGCGTCGCTCGTTACAGCATAACATGTTGCTGCATAATGACTTGTGAAAGCTCATGGATTCTGGCATGACCGGTGCACCTCTTCCGGGTCGAGTGGACGACCGGCGCAGCGCCGGCGGGGGACCGGAGGGATGAGCTCTCCACCCCCACTCAACGCGGGCCAGGGGGCCCGACAGGAAAGGGGAAGCACCATGAAACGTGAAGCGTTCATCCTGCTGATCGGAGCCTCCCTCACCGGGAGCGCCGATCTCGAGGCCCAGAGGGGCCAGAATCGTGACCGAAACAACGACGAGCGAGTCGAGCGGCTGGAGCCTGTGCACGCTCCTGGTCGTGTGGTCGCCCGTCCAGTCTACCGCAGCGCACCTCAGCGAGGCCACCGATCGGCCCGAGTCGTGTACAGCACGCGCCGGAGCTACGGCGGACACGCGCAGTGGGTCCGAGTGGACTGGGGTCACGTAGTCCGCTTCCGGCCGATCGCGGTGCACCGCAACCGTAGCTTCCTGAACCGCGGTGACCTGAAGGCCCTGCTCGGCCGTCGCACCGTTCGGCGGATTCACGACGCCGGCCGCTCCGTTGGCTTCCGTGGAGCCATGCGTGGTCACTGGGTCGCGCAGCGCAGAGGTGGTGACCTTCTCGTGGTGACGATGGGCCGGTCCGACGTAGCGGAGCTGGTCGACTTCAACCGGGACGGCATCGTCGACGAGATGCATGTCGTCGGAACGCGTGGCTACCGTCCAGCGGCGTGGGGAAGATGAAGCGCACCCTGCACCGTAGACGGTGAAGCCCCGCAGACCTTCGAGTCTGCGGGGCTTCTTGCTGTCTCGGATTTTTGGGCCTGGAGTTACGCGCCGCCAGCCGGGAGCTCTGCGGCCCGAGCGGACATGCCACGGCGCTCGTAGTGGGCTCGCAGGGCGTCTCGGGCCCGTCCCGTACGCCCATCGTCATCACCGAAGTTCTCGAGCAGGACCCGATACGCCTCCGTGAGGTGCTGCTCGGCCTCCCCGTCTCGCCCCATCGCCTCATAGGTGAGTCCCAGCTCGAGATCCGACGCCGCGATATTCCAGTGTCCCTCGGGGAGAGAGGTGCCCCGGATGTCGCGCGCTTCGACGTGGTACTCGACCGAGCTCGGCAGGCGTCCAGTTCGGCGATGGAGCGTACCCAGGCTCGATAACGCGTTGGCGATGTTCGGGTGTCCCTCGGGGAAGGCCATTCGGGAGTACCGGAGGCCGTCCATCAGGACGGGCTCCGCCGACTCCAGCGAATCGGACCGCAACAACACCGTGCCCAGGGACGTGGTCGTCCCGGCCACATACGGGTGATCCGGTGGGAAGATCTCGGCCAGCATCGCGACCGACTCCCTGCGCGGCACGAGGGCGTCGACCTGACGACCCACAGCCTCGAGCATGTTGGCCAGATTCCCGAGGCTCGCTGCGATCTCCACGTGGGGGCCGTCGAACGCGGCCCGCCGAACGAGGAGTCCCTCTTCCACCAGAGGAATCGCCTCTTGAGCTCGACCCGCCTGGCGGAACGAACTCGCGAGCTGGTTTAATGCGTGCGCCGTCTCGAGATGATCGTCTCCGTAGACCTCGCGCGACATGGCCAACGCCTCCACCCCAACCTCTGCGGCCTCTTCGATGCGCCCCACATCACGAAGCACATCCTGGAGACTCTTGAGTGAGACGGCGAGATCAGCGTTCGGACCCGGGTCGACGCGTCGGTGCATCGCTACGGCGTCCCGCGAGTAGGGCTCGGCCTGCTCGTAGTTCCCCTGATCCGCGTGCGCCACGCCAAGCCAGCCGAGCGCCCCCGCCAGCGCCCGGGAGTCTCCTGCCGCAGCCTCGCGATAGAAGACGACAGAGGAATCAAACCACGTGATCGCCTCGTCGTACGCACCGACGTGGTACGCCAGAGCGCCTCGCTCCAGATACGTATCCGCCGCGCCCGCCCGATCCCCGCCAGGCAGGGCTCGCCGCACAGCACCCGCGGTGTCCAGCACCGGCCGCGCCGCGTCATATGCTCCGAGCGCGTTGTATACACGCCCAATCACGGTCGCCAGAGCAGCGCGCGAAGTCGGCTCCTCGCGCAGACCCGTCACGACTTGCTCAGCCCCGCGATCGAGGACGTCACGCAGAGTCACGTCGCGCGCCGACGCGATGTTCGGATCGACTTCGGTGAAGAGTTCCTCGAGGAAGCCGCTCACCCGCTCCGCCGTAGCCCTCTGCGCCTCGGCCCGATCCCGCTCCCGGGTGACCGCGCGCGACTGGACGATCGTGTTGACGGTGAAGGAGATGCCGAGGATGAGCATGAGCACACTGCCCGACACCACCCCCCGATTGCGCCGGACCAGCTTCCCCGTTCGGTAACGCCAGTCGTCGTTGCGTGCCCGGATCGGCCGGCCGTCGAGATGCAGCCGGATGTCCTCGGCCAGCGAGTCGACCGAGGAATAGCGAGCCTCCGGCTCCTTCCGGAGAGCACGGGATACGATGACGTCGAGGTCACCCACCAGTCGCTTCCTGCGCGCGTCGTCGGCGACCGTCGAACTCACGACCGGCGGAACGTCCTGGGTCACTCTGGTGATCAGCTGCGGGGGGGTGAGTCCTCGCGTCTCCAGCGGAAGGCGCCCGGAAAGGAGCTCGTAGAGGAGCACGCCGAGGGCGTACGTGTCTGCGGCTACTCCCGCCCGCTCACCCGACACCTGCTCAGGGCTGGCGTACGCGGGTGTCATCACCCGATACGTCTGCGTCACTCCCTCGGCGCCGTCTCCGACGGCATCCATGAGTTTGGCGATTCCGAAATCGAGCAACTTCGGTTCGCCGTCAGCCGTGACGAGGATGTTGCTGGGCTTCAGGTCGCGATGGGCGACCAACTCCCGGTGCGCATAGCTGACTGCATCACAGACCTTCAGAAAGAGACGCAGCCGGCCGGCCACGTCGAGGTCGCGCTCTTCGCACCACTCGGTAATCGGCCGACCGTCGATGTACTCCATCACCAGGTACGGAGTCCCGTCGTCGGTGCTGCCGCCGTCTAACAGCTTGGCCACCCCCGGGTGAGAAAGCCCGGCCAGGATTTGTCGCTCGGCCCGGAATCGCTCCGCGAGCATGGGGCTGGGGACACCCCCACGCACCAGCTTCACGGCGGCCTGGGCCTTGTACGCTCCATCCGCGCGTTCCGCGAGATACACGGTGCCCATCCCGCCCTCGCCGATCGCTTCGATAATTCGCCAGGAGCCGAGACTCGTGCCTTCGACATCGACCGAGGTGAGGGCCTCCGCTTCCGACGCGATTACGTCGACCAGGTACTCGCCCGATCCTCGATCGTCGATCGCGAGTAACTGTCGGACCTCTTCCGCCATGGTCGGGTCGTCGGAGCAACGCTCCGCAATCCGATCCTCCCGGGCCTCATCGTCCAGCTCGATCACCTCGTCGAAGAGCGCGCTCAGACGGTGAAACCGCTCACCCTGTTCCGTCATCAACCCTCAATTCCTTGTACAGCCACGCCCGCGCCATACGGAGGTCTCTATGGACCGTGGCGGTCGACACATCCAGCGCCTCAGCGACCTCCTCGTAGGAGAGGCCTCCGAAGTAGTGGAGTTCGACCGCACGGCCCTTCCTCTCCTCAAGCGCAATCAGACGCTCCAGAGCCTCATCGAGTTCGATCACGTCGTCGGGCCTGGACTCTCCCGGAAGCACACCCTCAAGCGAATCGAGGTCCAGCGGGGCAGCTCCCCCACCTCGCTTCTGGCTCCTGCGCTTGCGGGCATGGTCTACCAGAACACGCCGCATCGCCCTCGCGGCAACGCGCATGAAATGCCCCGAACCCTCCCAGTCTACGTCGGTACCGACGAGGCGTACGTACGCTTCGTGGACGAGGGCCGTGGTCTGAAGGGTGTGGCCGCGAGACTCACCGCGGAGTTGGGCGCTCGCCAGACGGTGCAGTTCGGAGTACACGAGCGGTAGCAGAGCGTCGAGTGCTTCTGGCTCGCCGTCACGCCACGCGACCAGGAGACCGGTGACATCACGAGGCGGCATCGGAACGGGGGGTGTCACCCCCGCGCGGGGATCGTTCATGGAAGTCCAGTGAGGCGGGGGGCGCACTTCCACGGTACCCCACGATCTCACTCCCATCAACCGATATCGTCGCCCGCAGTCGATGAAGTCTGGAAGATCAAAACTTCGCCCGAAACAGCTCGAGCCTGACACCGGGCCGCCATTCCCTCCGCCCATTCACGTCATCGCGAGGGAGCATGGTAGGCGCGGGTATCGGAGTACCTACAGACCACCCATTCGCTCCATATCCGAACAGGGCACCATCGAGGTCGCCTCCCTGAGCATCACCGAGCGCAGGCACCATGTCTCGGGTCGTGTGTGCAGCGATGAGCAGCCCTCCGATGCTGGCTATCAGGGGAATCCCAATGGCGACGGCGTCGTTGCTCGGTTCCACGAGCAGATCGATACCCAGGCCTCCAAGTCCACCGACAATCGCACCCAGATTCATCCACCGGACCCTCGGTCTGGTCAGGTCGTACTGGCGAGCGAGCAGGGCTCCGCCGAGCAACCCGACGTTCCCTCCAACCAGGGCCGCGACAAGCAACTCTTCGTCTTCCGCATCGAGCATTCCCGCGATGCCCACGGAGTAGAAGGTGCCCCAGATGGATCCGCCCTGAGCTGCACTCGATACACCTGATCGAACCGGATTCGATGCGATGATCGCCCCCGCAGTGATCCCCGCCAGGCCGCCGAGAACCATCGAAGCCAGTACCTGCTCTCCGTTGTCATCCGACTCGTAACAACCGAACTCGCCACAGATACTCTCTGTGCCCCAGTCCGCGACCTCGGCCCACCCCAGCCCCTGCCAGGTCCCGAAGATCCCACCCCAGCTGATCGCGCGGGCCTGGCCCTCGGTGTACTGACGGGATCGCTGTGCGGCTCGGGCGCCAAACAGCCCGAGTGGACCTCCAATCAGGAGCCCGGCACCGTACGCCGCATTGCTGTCTGCCCCGAAGGCTGCGGGAACCGCGACGCCGAGCCACAATCCGTACAGAGTGCCGAAGACGGGTAGTTCGAGACTGCTCACCGGATCGAAGCGGTCCCCAGATCCGAGGAGTCGAGATTGCGCCTCGGCAGCGGCTGGCGTCTGACCGAAGTGCTCCGTGATGTGTGCGTAGAGCGCCGCCGCGATCCGAGGTTCACCCTCGCGTTCGAATTCTTCAGCGGTCCGGAGCAGCACCGCCGCTGAATCAGCAGGAGTCAACTGCCCGGCCACCACGCTCGGGATCGTGCACAGACAGGTGCCTGCGACTACGAGCCCCATGATCCACCGCCGCCCCATCCGCCTTCCTCCGGTCACCAGAAAGCATCCGTCCCTCGGAGACTATACGTCGACACCCGATCCGGTGTTGCGTAACGTGGGCGGCCACCCGCCGCCCAGCAGCGACGATCCATGTCGGCGCGACGGCCCCACACCTCTCCCTGACGCTCGTGCCACACCACACCTCCGATGTCGTCGTCATCGGCTCCGGCATCAACGGAGCCGCCAGCGCGTTCCACCTGGCCGACCGCGGGCTGTCCGTCACCGTACTCGAGAGGGAGCCGGCTCCGGCCATGGGTTCGACGGGCAAGAGTGCGGCCGGCGTTCGGGTTCAGTTCACTACCGCCGCCAACATCCGGCTCTCGTTGTACTCACTGCCGGTCTTTCGGAATTTCGAGGAGCGCTATGGTCACGACATCGGATACCGAGACATCGGTTACCTCCTCCTCGTGCCCGATGGGCGTTGGGAACAGCACCTGGAGTCGGTGGCACTCCAGAAGGAGTTAGGCGCACCGGTCGAGGTGCTCGACCCCGCCGAGGCGCAGCGCTTCCTCTCCTTCGAGCGGGAAGGGCTGGCCGGAGCGACGTTCGGTCCCTGGGACGGAGTGATCGATCCGCACATGGCCTGTCTGGCCTGGATCGACATGGCGCGGAAGGCCGGGGTGGACTTCCGGATGGGGGCCACCGTTCATGCGGTCGAGCGAGAAGCGTCCGGTTGGATCGTCAGTAGTGGTGGAGACACGTGGTCGTGCGGCCACGTGGTCAACGCCGCAGGGGCGTGGTCCGGCGAGATCGGGCGCATGGCGGGCCTCGACGTGCCGGTCGGACCGAAGCGGATCCAGATATTCCTGAGCGCACCACACGACGACGACCGGACCTACCCCCTTACGATCGACCTCGCGACCGGTGTTTATCTGCGGAGTGAAGGGGATCGGGTCCTCTTCGGCCTGGACAACCTTCAGCAGCCATTCGGCTTCACGGAGGGCCTCGACCAGGAGTGGCTCGAACATGTGCTACTCACCGGAGTCGGTCGCTTCCCCTGGTGGGAGGAGATGGGTGTCGACCTACGCGGGAGCTGGTGGGGCTACTACGGCGTCAGCCCCGACAACAGTCCAATCATCGGACTTCACCCCGACGCGGAGGGGTGGATCGATGCGTGCGGCTTCTCCGGGCATGGAATCATGCACGCGCCCGCAACAGGCGTGGCGGTTGCCGAGTTGGCAGCGGATGGCAGGACCTCCACAGTGGACGTCGACCATTTCCGACACACACGCTTCGGAGAAGAGGTCGCCGTGGAGACCAATATCTTCTAGCGGACGGCGATGGAAAGCCTCTGCCGATAAGGGCGGGCGACGTTCTAGAAGAAGAGCTGCAGTGACAGCCCGGCCCGGACGAGCCCGACGTTATCGCCATCCGATAGTTCGAGTCCATTCCAGCTCGTATCGAGCGCCACGAGAAAGTTGTCACGCCCCGTGAAGGCGGTCCGCAGACCCACATCCCGAGAGTTGACCTCCGGTCGCCCCCCTTCCCGCGGGGCACTCCGCAATCCCCCCGAACGGACGAAGCCGAGAGGCACGTCGGTCGTGGGAGCGAGGTCGTAGCTGACCGACGCCGCGTGCTCGCCCAGCCACTCGCTCCCTCCGGCGAGCGTCGTCGGTTCGCCATAGCCGAGCTCGGATTTGAACTGCAGCCCCCAGCTTTCATTGAGGCCCCACGCCGCACGCAGGCCGCCTTTGCCACGGAGGCGTGGGCCCGACGACACGAGAGGCTCGTTCGTGTCGTCGATCACTCCCCGAACCCAACGCAGGAGATTCACGTCG
>JBDGVS010000033.1:0-13215 GCA_039585535.1 Gemmatimonadota bacterium
GCTCCAGACGACGCCGGAAATGGCGAAGACGCCGGGACCTGCCCGAGCAACGGCGGAAGTAGAGGGGCGACCGCCGGGCAGGGCTGGAACGGGGGAGCCGGCGCGAACGGTGGGCTCTTCGGCGGCTTCACCGGCAATGACGGCAACAACGCAGGAGGCGCCTACGGTGGTGGCGGCAGTCCGGGCAACAACGCAGAGCCTGGAGCGCCCGGTCCTGGGGGCTCGAGTGGCGCCGGTGCCGGAACCTTCGGGGCGCTGACCTCGACCGGCTACCAGGGCGCGGTCGGATCGACCGGAGGTACAGGTGGCTCCGGTGGCGGCGGCGGCGGTGGTGGAAGCGGCGGCGGTAACGGCGTCGGTGGTTGTGGCGGTGGCGGCGGCGGTGGTGGTGAGGGCGGACTGGGCGGCTTCGGTGGCAGGGGTGGTGGCGGCGGCGGTGGGTCTCTGGCGGTCGTCCTCTTCGGCCAGACGGTTGCCACGGTGAGCGGGAACGAGCTCGTCACCGCGAACGGAGGCGTTGGCGGCTCCGCCGGCTTCGGCGGCAGCGGGCAGGCCGGCGGCGACGGCGGAAGCGGGGGCGACAACGCCTTCTCGCTCGGCGACGGCGGAAACGGCGGAGATGGGGGCACCGGGGGTCGTGGCGGCCGCGGAGGCGGCGGAGGCGGGGGGCCGTCCATCGGAATCGTCGAGGACGCGGGTGCCACCGCGTCCCGGACCGACAACACGATCACCATCGGCTCCGCCGGAGCCGGCGGAAACGGCGGGATCTCCGGGGCTGCAGGTGAGGCCGCGGAATACAAGAAGATCAGCTAGGAGATCGAATCATGCGAAGCCACAAAACGATGCCGCTGTCACTCGCCGGGACGATGGTCCTGGCGCTCGCGACCGGGTGCGGTGAATCCGAGCCCTCGCCCCTTGATCCCACGGATCCCGGCACCACGCCGGCCGAAGTGAACAGCTACCTCACGCAGCTTCCCACGTGGTCGGCGTTCACAGCCGACGTGAACGGGCCCGACCAGCCCCCCACAGCGACCGGTTCTCCGGAGCCGGTCGCCGACGAGGTCGTCGACGTCGAGCAGATCGAAGACGACGGCTCGGTGACCGTGCTGCCCGACGTCATCTATTCGTGCCAGGAGCAGCCGTACTCGATCGCCGAAAACCCCGAGCGGATGGTGATGTACAATCCCGACGTCGAGGTCCTCTGGCCGGGTGCACTCATTCAGGGCAAGAGCCGTAAGGAGCTCGGCTCTCTCCTCGGCCTCCCGATCGCAGAACGGACGCCGATCAGCGTGTCGATCCCGTCCTTCGCGTCGTCCGACAACTTCCGCGAAGTCCCGACTCCGAATCAGGCGTCCGTCGGGGCGGCAGTCGGCTCGATCATCGGGAACGCCACCGCCTCCGGACTGGCAGCCCCGAGCGCGATCCAGTTCGACATGGAGACGTATCACTCCGAGAACTCCTTTGCGCTCTCGGTAGGGGTGTCGGGCAGCTATCTCGGCTTCTCGGCCTCGGCCACCGGCGACTTCAGTCGGAGTGCCGCAGAGACGACGGTCACAGCGCAGTTCTACCAGCGCATGTTCGAAGTCGTGGTCGCGCCGCCGCAGACGCCGGCGGCCTTCTTCAGCTCCGACTTCACGGACGAGCGCCTCCAGGAGCAGGTCACGATCGGCCGCATGGGACCCGACAACATTCCGGTGTACGTCTCGAACGTCGTGTACGGCCGAATGATGATGTTCTCCTTTACCTCGAGTGAGAGCGAGCAGGAGATCCGCGGGACGCTGCAAGCGGCGTACAACAGCATCGGCGGGAGCGCGTCAGCGTCTCTGTCGGCCAAGCAGGAGTCCATTCTCCAGCAGGCGAAGATCGCGGTGACCTCCCGTGGCGGTGACGCACAGGACATCCTCGACGTCATCCGATCGGGAGACTGGTCCGGATACTTCACGGACGAGGCACCGCTCTCCACCGCGGCACCATTGTCGTACACCTTCCGCAACTTGAGCGACGGCAGCATCGCCACGGTGACCGAGGCCACCGCGTACAACATTCGCGAATGTCGGGCGATCCCGGCGACACCGGGCACGTTCTCGTACCTCGATGCTCAGGTCGAGACAGCGCCCTTCGCGGGCGGCGTCCAGACGCTCACGGGCGACGTAAACGGCGACGGGCGCACCGACCTGATCTGGAACCAGCTCCAGACCAGCACCAACCAGCTCTACGTCGGGATGTCCGCCGGTGACGGGACATTCGCCTTCAGCGCCCCCTTCGTTCACCCCGAATCCGCACCCGAAGGGTGGGGCAACTACACGGTGGACGTCGCCGATATCAATGGCGATGCCTACGCCGACCTGGTGTGGAACTACCTCGGCTCGGACGCCGGGGTCGGGCTCGACAACAAGACGTACGTCGGGCTCGGAAATGGCGACGGTACCTTCGGCACACCGAGTGTTCGCATTCATGGGGTGCAGAACTGGGGGGGCCTCCTGGCCCGCGCTCGTGGGCGACGCCATGGGGCCGACCGGCTCGGGTGACGGCCTCGCCGACATGATCTGGGTCCGGCACTCGAGTCTGGGCATCTACGCGGGTGAGTCGCGGGGGGACTCCCAGTTCGACTTCGCCCCCTTCGCCAGCCTCAGCGGAAGCAACTGGAACTCCCTCTACACACCGCTGGCCATGGACTTCGATGGTGACGGCGACACGGACGTCGCGCTGAGCTACCCAGCCGGGGCCAACCGGACCTACCCGATCACCTCGAACGGAGACCGTAGCTGGACGCTGGGCGCCCCTCAGGACCGCCCGCAAACGGACGGCATCAACTACGCCATTCGCGTGGGCGACGTGACGGGCCTCGGCTCCGAGTCGCTCATCCGGGTCGACACGGCGAGCACCGCCAGCGGGATCACTGTCGGCCAGTGGACCGGAAGCGGCTTCGACTACTCTGCCATCCAGGCCGCGCCCACACCGTACGGCACAGAGTACTCACCCCCCTTCACCGTCGAGGTCGGCGACGTCGACGGCGACGGTGACACAGACGTCATCTGGGGTCGGCGTGAAGCGGGCGCCAACCGCACCTTCGTCAGTCTCGGGCAGGGCGACGGCACCTTCGACTTCTCGACCGTCAGCCAGCTGCACCCGGACGCCGGCACGAACTGGTCGCAGTATCGGATGTTCGTCGCGGACGTAAACGGCGACGGCCGAGACGACATCATCTGGAACTGGCCGGCGGCAACAAACCGCATCTATACGGCTATCGGAAAGAACTAGGCGGAGGGCTGCCCGCGCCGGCTTGCGGGGCGGGCGGCCGGTCTGTTCACGGGAGTGTTCGTGAGGCCCCTCGCTGGAGGTCTTTCGGGCGAGCCCCGTTCGGCTACGGTCGGGCGGGGCTCAACTCGTTTCCCCTGGTGTATTGCCTCACCCGACACGGGCGCTAGAGTTGAGGCCTGTTTCCGTAACAGAACCGAGATCATACGTGACCGTTTCCACGCCTTCCGCCGGTCCGGCCGAACGCCTGCGCGGGATTGTCCCCGACGCGGAGATTGCTGCGCTCGGCCCACTCCTCGAGGAGATCGAGGTGTTGAAGGCCGAGCGCAACGCGGTTGTGCTCGCGCACAACTACATGACGCCCGACATCTTCCACGGGGTCTCCGACCTCAGGGGAGACTCACTGGCGTTGGCGCACATGGCCACGGAAACCGAGGCCGACGTCATCGTCATGGCCGGCGTCCACTTCATGGCGGAGACCGCGAAGATCGCCAACGAGAGCAAAACGGTCCTGATTCCGGACCTCAGGGCGGGCTGCTCTCTCGCGGACTCCATCACGGCGGCCGACATCCGACTCCTTCGTGAGCGGTATCCCGACACGCCTGTGGTCACGTATGTGAACACCTCGGCCGAAGTGAAAGCCGAGTCCGACATCTGTTGCACGTCGGGCAATGCGGTCCAGGTCGTCGAATCTCTCGGCGTCGACCGAGTGATCTTCCTCCCCGATCAGTACCTCGGGCGCTGGGTCGCCACGCAGACCGATGTGGAGATCATCCTCTGGGAAGGATCGTGTGAGGTCCACGAGCGGTTCACCGGGGAAGAGCTCCGCGGATACCGATCCGACAATCCAGGCATCCAGATCATCGCCCATCCCGAGTGCCCGCCCGACGTGCTGGCAGAGGCGGACTTCGTCGGTTCGACGTCCGGCATGATCAACTGGGTCAAGGACGAGCGCCCCCGTCAGGTCGTGATGGTGACGGAGTGTTCGATGAGTGACAACGTCGCCTCCGAGGTACCGGAAACGGAGTTCGTTCGACCGTGTAATCTCTGTCCCCACATGAAGCGCATCACGGTCGAGGGAATCCGCGACGCGCTTCGAGACATGAAGCACGAAGTCGTCGTGGAAGCGTCTGTCGCCGCCCGTGCCAGGGTCGCCGTCGAGCGGATGTTGGCCGTCCCCGCCTGACCGAACGAACCATCGACATCGACGACTTTCTCAACGCCGCGCTCGCCGAAGATCTGGGCGAAGCCGGAGACGTCACTTCCGACGCGACGATTCCCGAGGACGCGGAGGCCGCCGCGCACCTTGTCGCCCGATCGGACGGATGCATCGCGGGGTTGGGTGTGGCGCTGCGTGTCTTCGAGTTGGTGGACGACGGCGTCGCTACTGGTGCGCTCGTCGCGGACGGCGACGTCGTAGCCGGGGGCACACGCCTCGCAACGGTGACGGGGTCGGCCCGATCCATTCTCGCCGCTGAGAGACTCGCTCTGAATCTCCTGGGGCAGCTCTCCGGTGTGGCCACCGCGACGCGCGCACTCGTCGACCGAATCGAAGGCACCGACGCTCGCATCGTGGATACGAGAAAGACGACTCCCCTGCTCCGGAGCCTCCAGAAGATGGCCGTCGTCGCAGGTGGCGGGTCGAACCATCGCATGGGCCTCTACGATCAAGTCTTGATCAAGGACAACCACATCGAGGCGGTGGGCTCCGCAGCCGAAGCGGTGCGCCGAGCACGTGCTCACGTGGGTGACGACATGGAGGTCGAGGTCGAGATCGAACAACTCGACGATCTCGAGAGTGTGATCGCGGCCGGTGCCGACATCGTGATGCTCGACAACATGCACCCCGACCAGATGCGGGTTGCCGTGGCGCAGGTCGCCGGCCGGGTGGTGGTCGAAGCTTCCGGAGGAATCACGCTCGAAACCGTCCGCGACGTCGCGGAGTCCGGCGTCGATGTCATCTCCGTCGGGTGGCTCACCCATTCGGCGCCCTCACTCGACGTCGCACTCGACTTCGAGAGCTGACCTCCGCGGCGCTTGCGCGCCCGCGTCCCGCCGGGAATAGTCACGGGCCGTCGATGGCCCGAGCTCTCGGGCCACACTCGGAGCCTTACCTCACGGTCCGCATACGCGGCCCGATCTCATCCGGAGAACGCGATGTCCGCGGAGACGCCTCGCCGTCCGCTCACGCTCACCCTGTGCGCACTCGCACTGGCTCTGACTTCGCAGCCCCTGAACGCTCAGAACGTTCAGGCCGACCTGGCCACGATCTTCGACCTCGGATCCCTGGTGGCCGACACGAACGGCGACAGCGTGCCCGATTTCGTGAACGCGTCGCTCGTTCTGGGCGACACACCGACCCAGGCGGAGAGTGCAGCGGCGGCAGAGATCGCGGCACGACTCGGCTTCGAGACGATGGCTCTCGACCTGCCTCTCGCACGGGGAGCTGACGGTCCGGTCCCCATCGTGGTCGGTCGTGGCGGACTGGCGACGGCAGGGCTGAGCGCTCCCGGCATCGACCCGGCTTCATTGGATTCGGGCGAAGGAGCAATCGGAGCCAGCGTAATCGACGGTCGGACCTGGATCTTCGTGCTCGGGGGCGATGATGACGGACTCCGTGCAGCCGCGCGGCTGTTCGCTGGGGTACTACCCCATACCCGGACGCTGTCGACGGCCCGACTCGAGCGCGTGACAGAAGATCTGGACGCCGCACTCGTGGCCGCGTCCGTATCCGGCGCGGCGGTTCGGGTGAGCCAGGCTCGCGTCCGATCGGGCTCCGAAGGAGTCGGTCGTGTCATCGTCGACATCACCGGCGTCGATGCGGCGGCAGCCGCAGAGGCCCTGGCTTACATGGAAACGACGACGGGCGAGCCGAGCGCGCCGGACACGACCGAGGCCCCACCTCCGACCGACTCCTTGAGCGCCGACCCCTCGGCTCCTGAGAACCCCCTCGCCTACCCGGGCCTCACCGAAGTCGAGGTTCGATTCGATGGAGGGCGCGTGCTTCGACTGCCGGGCAGGGCCGAGCCCGACGCTCCGGGTCCGATCTCCGGGCGACCGGGGAGTGGCGGCAAAGACGACCTCGACCTTTCCAATGTGTACACGGGCGACGGCCTTCTCGGCGGAAGCCCCATTCCGAATCGAATCGACGCGATCCTAGTGCCCGGGACCGGAGCCATCGAGGCCCTGCCTGATCTCGCGGCACGCCTCGGGTTGGAGTCCACGGGCATCGTGGTCCCCCTCGTTCACCCGGCATCGTCGATCGAACGCCCGGGTAGTCGCCCGACCATGGTTCTCACCGGTCTTGAGAATCCACTCATCGACCAGCTGGCGGACAGCGGGCTCGTCGATGTCACCGGGCTACTTCCAGGCGAAGGACTCATCGAGGTCGTACCCGATGCCTTCGGGGAAAAATCCGCGCTCGTCGTGACCGGCGCGGATGCTTCCGGCGCCTCGACAGCGCTCGAACGCCTCGCGACGACGTTCCCGCATCTCGCGGAACGTGGTAAGGACCGTCCTTCGATCGACGTCGTCGAGCAGGACCTCTGGGATGTGCTCTCGGGAAACGCCCCCCTCGGACAGGCCGCGATCGGACTGTACAAGCTGGGTAAGATCGGAGAGGCGCTCGCGGACGAGTCGCTCGCGTCGGCTCAGGTGCTGGTCTCCGTAGAGAAGGCAGATGCGGGCCTGGACGCGTATCTCACCGAGCATGCGAGGAGCGTCCTCGGGGTCGAAAACGTCGAAGTGACGATCGACGATCGCGACGTACTGAACGCGGCTACGATCTTCCAGGAGTCGGTCACCTTCCCCGCGGAAGTGGATCGCTTCTGGACCGCGATGCGGGAGCGGGTGCTTCCCCAGGTGCGAGGGCGCGCCGTGCAGGTGGAGGCTCGACTCTCGGAGCCACCCGAGGTCAGAGCCCGAGTCGCCGAAGAGGCACGTCGGGCTCTCGTCGACGCTGGGGCCTCCGAGTCCGGCACCGAGGTCATCGTCCTTTCTGCATTCAAGCAGGGCTTTTCCTGGCTCAACGACGAGATCCGTCCGCAAATCGAGGGCCGTGAACTCGGCGAGGTCGTGATCCAGTTCCGTCGCAACGATCCGCCCGAGGAGTGGCCGCAGCAGGCGATCAATACCCCCGTGCGCTGGTTGCACGAGATCTTTCCCATCGATGAGGTCTTCGCTCGAGATCTCGGACTGGATCTCGCACAGATCCGCTTCGAGGAGGTTGAGGAGGGGCCGACCTACACCGTCCAGGTAAACGATCCGGCGGGGCGGGAGATCCTCTCCGACAGCTTCGACCCCAAGTGGGTCCTCCGGCCGTACATCGATCGCTTCGAGGATTATGAACACGTCCGTGTGACGACGGGCTGGCTCACCGCCACGGCGGAAGATCGGGTGCTGGCGGATGAGCGAATCGTCACCGATCCGGAAGCATTCTGGGACTATTTCCAGGGCACGGTGCTTCCCGCGATGTACGACCATGTCATGGAGCTCCATGAGGGCCTGCCGCGCGGCGGTGCGTCCGATGCTCCGTACTTCGGCGAGTTGACCGTCGAGCTCGAGATGAGCGAGCCCGACTTCCGGCTCGGGATCGACAACGAGATCCATGCCCCGATGGACGCCCTTCACGAAGAGATCTACTTCGGCACGATCGAATTCTTCGACGTGCTGGGCCGCAACTCGCGTGGTCAGGGGATTCGCTTCCCCGGGCGAGTGCTGCCGATCATGCGCCCCAAGGCCGACGGAGGGCCCGCTCGAGCGGAAGTGAAGGTGACGGGCTTCGCGACGTCCCGGCCCGCGGTCGTGGTCGCGTACGAAACCACGGACGGGCGCAGCGACGAGATCCGACTGGACATTCCGAAAACCACGCTGGCCCGGCCGTCGGCGAGACAAGCCACAGTCCGAGCCGACACGCCCGGGATCAGTCACCTCGGCCTGCGGGTTCGGGTGGATACCGAACGGGACATGCGAGACAGCCTCATCGCGGCGGCGAACGAGCTCTCGGTAGACGAGCGCATGGTGTCGGCGGAGCAGGTGGTCCGAACGATGAGCGAGATCGAGGAGCTACGCGCGGCTGGGCTCTACTCTGCGGCGCTGGCGTACCCCGGCCTCGGCTCGATCGCAGTCTGGGCCGAGTGGACGCACGAACAGGATCCTGAGGCCAGACAGGTCGGGACCCTCGCCGCGAACGGTACGCCGCCTCCCCTCCCCGACTGGCGTGCATTGCTTCCGGCATCGTCCGACGGCGGGCGGATCGTCCAGTGGGACACCCCGATCCCTCCTCCCGAGGGGCACGAGATGCTCGCGCGCATGGCCGACGCCTATCCCGAAGCGTCGATGTACAAGGTCGGCCAGAGCTATCTCGGCAAGGACATCTGGGCCGTCGACCTGATGCCTCCGATCTCAGCGAGTCATTGGTCCCACATGAAGGCGACGACGTACAAGCCGACAGTGATCTATTCGGCGCGGCAGCATGCGAACGAGGTCTCCAGCACCAGCCACGTCATGCGTCATGCAGAGCTGCTGCTTTCGGATCCTGAGCAGCGCCCGAAGCTCGACCGGGTCAACGTGATCGTTCACCCCTTCACCAACCCCGACGGGGCGCAAACAGCGTACGACCTGTACTCGATCACACCCGACTACATCCTGCACGCAGGCTACCTGGGCTCCTTGGGACAGGACGCCACCACCGGCGGCGACGACGATCATCCGATCTATCCGGAGTCGACCGTACGCGGACGTCTCTGGGAGACATGGCTCCCCGACATCTTCCTCAACCCACACGGGTACCCGTCCCATCAGGTGGTCCAACTCTTCTCCGAGTACACGGGACTCGTGCGCCGCGGGCGAGTCACCGAACGGAACTGGGGCTTCAACAAGGGCTGGTTCATGCCGGGCTTCGGCTACGTCGACAGTCCGGAGTATCCGCGTCACAAAGACGCCGCCTTCACGATTCGCGAATACATCACCCGCGGCATCAATTCGAATCGCGACGTCTTCGATCTCAACCAGCGCGCCTACGGTCGCTACCAGCGCTACGGTGCGGCCTACGACCCGGACGTCTTCAACCTCCCGATGACCGACAGCGTGCTCATCGAGATGCCACTCAAGGGCTCGACCGGCAGTGGTGGTGGTTACAACCCCCGCGTAACGATCTGGAGTGGTACGACAGAGGCGCCCGACGAGACCGCCTATGGGCCCTGGATGGAGCTCATGGGGAAGGCCGGACTCTCGTGGGACCAGGCGATCACCGATTACCTGAATGATGGAGACCATGAGGTGAAGCGCTCGGGCTCGACCTTCTTCGGCGGCGTCACCCTCCAGATGAACCGACCGCGACCACCCGAGGAGCCCGACGAAGACGCAAACGAGGTGGAGGGAGAGATGTCGTCCATCCCGGCGGGCGCGGGCGGCCGGTGAGCCGACCGAGGTACGCGCAGCCCCGCGGAACATGCGCGGAGGTTGCGGGGTCGGTGCTGCGGCTCTTCCTTTTGGCGCGCGTCATGCGGTTCGACGCACCCTCCCTTCGCTGCCCCTGCCCCAATCGAACATGAAGAAAGCGCCGCTCACATTACTCATCCCGTTCGCGCTCGCCGCCTGTGGCGGGGGCGACAGTCAGTCCGATACGACGTCCGAGTCGGCTGAGACCAACTCCAGCGGCACGGTCACGATCGTGACGCCGATGAACGGAGCCCTGATCAACGGCAACGAGATCAGCGTCACCCTCTCGTCGACGGTGGAAATCATTCCGGCGGGCGAGATGACGCCGGGTACCGGACACCATCACCTGTACCTGAACGCGGAGCTCACACCGGCCGGTCAGCCCGTACCGAGCGTCCCGGGGAGCATCATCCACATGGGTGACGGCTCGGCCGCATTCGTCTTCAGCGACGTGGAGCCCGGAGAGTACACACTGATCGCGGTGGTCGCCGACGGCGTTCACGTGCCGCTACAGCCCTGGGTCGTCGACACGGTTCAGTTCACGGTGGCGAACTAGCAGCACTCGGGTCGTCTCGGGTCCGCCAGATGGCCGGGCCCGGGACGGCAACGAGGGTTCTACCCCTCGCGGACCTCGCGAATCAGAGCCTTCGAAAATCCCCTGTCGTCTCTACGACAACCCGGAATCCTCGGACTCGCTTCGGCACGCCCACCGCTGACTTCTTGTCGCGGGCGTAGACCTTGAGACACGGCTCGCTGCCGTCCAGGCCGATCGCCGTGCCCGAGATTCCATCCTGCCCCAGGACTTTCCCATTCAGCTCAGCCTGAGCAGACCGGATATCGTCGGCCATCGTTTTCGTCAGTTCCCGTCGATCGTGATGTTGAAACGGTCGAGAACCAGTCCGATCGGGTTCGCGAGCGTCGTCGTGCCGGTCCCCGCAAAGAGGAGGCCGACAGGCCGCCGGTCGCCGAGGAGCGTCCCCTTCGTCACGATCAAGGATCCGGAATCTCCGCCGGCACTGAAGCCGTTGCCCGTGATCACGATCTGATCCGTGAAGCGAGCCGTCCCCGTCGCATAGCCGACATCGATGGTCGCGTTGATGCCGCTGATCTGACCGACGGTGTACCCTGTGGTTCGGCCGTATTTCTGGACCGACTGCCCGAGCTTCGCGTCTACCGGGCCCGAGCGAGGCGCGCCGTAGCCCCCCTCTGGCGTTTCCGACGAAACATCCTCGGCGGTCGTCAGTGCGATCGCCGCATCGATGCGGTTCGGCTCACAGATCAGGGCGCGGCAGAAGTGAATCGGCTCATAGTCATGGAGCGTGCCGATGATGTCGTCCGGATCGCGTCCGCCATCGACTACGCCAGGCTGGAGGAGATTGTCTCCCTGCTTGCCAACGTTGTTCGCCGCGTAGACGTGGTTGTTGCTCAGGGCGAAAGTCTGCCCGGAGCCGGTGACTCGCGCGCCCAGCGTCCCCGCCGTCACCTGTCCGTGCCCTGAACTGACGCCGATCGGCACCGGTCGGGCGAACGAACGAGTTGGATCCACGGCAGCTTCGTCCCCCGCCGGCAGGGCTGTAAACCGTCCGGTCACCTCGGGGATGACCTCCACACCCGAAACGAATTGGGGGAAGGCTGCGATCCCGGGTGTACTCAGGTACACTTTCAGGACGGCATGACCGGAACCGTCGACTCCAATCGCGGTACCCACGACGCCTTGGCGGGACAGCCAGTCGTCGGTGACCTGCTCTTGCAGGGAGGCGGCCGCTGCGAAGGACGCAGAGGAATAGTCCCACGGTCCATGGGAGCCTGCGAAAAGCAGGAGGTCGGCCGCCAGTGCAAGGAGCAGCCCGATACGGGAACGAAGGAGTCGTTTCATCATTACCTCTTACTATACGGCACTTCGGCCCCTGAGGGTTCCGCGAGGATCTTCAGCGGCCCATTCACCTCTGTTGGACGGCCACTTGCTCCCCCGAGTTGCATCTCCCCGAATCGCCCTGCTCGCCATCATCGCATCTGCGGCTGTCGCCGGCTGTGCGGGTACGCCCGGTCCGGGCCAGGCCGGCTACCTGTTCAACCTCGACGGGACGTATACGGGGCGAGTGTTCTTCGCCGGAGACCCCTTCGACGCGACCCTCGATCTCGACACCTCGGGCGGAGGAGTGGTCCGGGGGACATTCCGGGTCTCGGCTCCCGTCTCGATCTCCGGGCCGGTCGAAGGAGTGATCGTCGACAACCTCCTTCGACTGACCATTTCATACCGGAGCCCCGGAGGGTGCGACGGCTCTCTCGACGGAGTGCTCACGATCGAGCCGGGCGGAGAGACGGTCGACGGCCCGATCACGGTGCGGGACTGCGGCGAACCCATCGCAGGCCGGCTTGGATTCCGGCGCACTTCCGGTCGCCCGGAGAGCCCATGAGCACCAGGCTCACGGAGGTGACCCCGTGCCGGTGAAGTACCGGATCGTACACGAGCTCGATCTGGTGTGGACAACGTGGGACGGACTCGTGACGCTCGAGGACGGGCTGCAGCACAACGAGCTTCTTCGCGCCGACCCAGACTTCCACCCGGCAATGCGGCAGCTCTCCGACGCCCGTGGCGCCGAAAGTGCGGTTAGCGAGCCGGATATCCGCGGTCTCGCGCGTCGTAGTGCGTTCGGACCAGAAAGCCGCCGCGCGATCCTCGTCTCCGATGACACTCTCTTCGGAGTCTCACGAATGTACGAGGCTCGAGCACAGACAGCGGGCGAGGTACGGGTCTTCCGCAGTCTGTCCGAGGCTCTCGACTGGCTCGGGATCGACGCACCGACACGGCAGAGTTTCGGGCTCAGCGACGACAGCGACTCGTAAGAGCCAATCCCGACCGTCGAAGTCTAGCTGGCCGACTCGACAGCTACCGCGGCCCCACCGTTTCGCGCGGAAGCGTACAACGCCTCGATTGCTCGCATGTTGGCGGCCGCTTCGGAGGCCGGATACCGAGGATCGCGGTCGTTCAGCACGCAGTCTGCGAAGTGCTCGACCATGCGCTGATACTCGTCTGCGCCCGGAACCCGCTCCGTGCTGACCCCCTCGCGGCCACGAGCTTCGTGGATGTCTACGTCGCCGACTCCGGGGAGGAAGGCTGCCGGCACCGAGAGTTGTCCGTCGGTTCCCGCGACCTCGTACGACTCCGAACGCTCGAGAGCGAGGGAGCAGTCGAAGTGGGCGACTGCCCCACCGGCAAAGCGCATCATGCCAGCGAGCGCCTCATCGACCCCGCGGTCCGTCCAGCTCGCAGTCGCCTGCACGGACACCGGTTCTTCGCCCACGATGGTCCTCGACACGTTCACGCAGTAACACCCGACGTCCATGAGCGCTCCGCCACCCAGCTCGGGATCGAGGCGGATGTTCTCCGAGCTTCGCAGTCGGAAGGTGAAGGAGCTTCGAACGGCTCCGAGATCGCCGATCCGACCGGCCCGTACGAGTTCGATCACGCGCTCGGTGCGGGGATGGAAGCGATACATGAACGCCTCCATGAGC
>JBDGVS010000034.1:0-13119 GCA_039585535.1 Gemmatimonadota bacterium
AGACGACGCCTGATCAGTGGCACGATCCTGATGACTATAGGATGACTATACGAAAAACGACGAGCCCGGGTGGGCCCGCCGTTCTCGTAAGTCTCTGTCCTACTTAGTGCCCCGCCAGGGACTCGAACCCCGAACCTACTGATTAAGAGTCAGTTGCTCTGCCAGTTGAGCTAGCGAGGCGAAACCGGCCCCCTCATTCGGAGCCGAGCCGTAAAAGCTACCGAGCAGCCAGTCGGGGTCAACCTCCGTCGCGGGTCAGGCCCCGGACGACGTGAACTCCAGTTCGACGGGTGACTCAGTTTCGTGCTGGAAGACGGGTTCGACACTGACGTCGACGTCGATCGTCTCAGGCCTCCCGCGGGCGCTCTGGCCGGGTGCCCCTTTCTGCTCGGCGTCGGGAATGTTCATCGGAATAACTCCTACGCACGTCTCGGCCGACCCCCGACAGAACAGTCGAGGGCTTTAGTCGATCTTCAGCTTGGAACAATGTTCCGAGACGTCGCCGATTCCTGCCCCGGAACCGATAAGGAAGGGCGTGGCGAACCCCGGACGCGGAGGTTGTGATGCGCAGGCCTATCTTCGGTGCGTGGCTACTACTGTGCGCCGCTTGTGTGGCGCCGCCGGAAGACCTCGCTCTCGAGTCGGCTGCGGGCGAGACTCCTCTCGTTTCCGCCTCGACACCGGATTTCGGGGAGACCATCTATCACGCGATTTGCTGGGCCTGCCACGGCCACGGCGGCCATGGAGACGGTCCCGCGGTAGCTCAGCTCGAAAGCTCGCGCCCCCCGACCTTCCACACGCAGGACTACGCGGCGGCCGAGCCCGAGCGCCTGGAGCGTATGTTCCACCGGGCCCTTCGAGTCGAACAGACGGACCAGGTGCATCCGCACTACGAGCAAGTTCTCCCGTTGCTGGACCTGGATTATCTGCCGGACGTGATGTCCTACATCGCCGCCCTGACGGCACCGGAGTCGATTCCGGGGAGCGCCCTGAGCGGGGCGGAGCTCTACCGGCAGTACTGCGCCATATGCCATGGCTCTGAGGGACGTGGCGACGGGCCGGCTCGCGAGATGTTCCCCGACCTGGAACCGAGCGATCTGACGACGGACGCCTTCGTGCTCGCACAAGACTGGGATGCCCTCCACGACAATCTCCACACGGGTTTCAGTCGTGTGCACCGGGTCAACATGCCGACCTGGGGAGAGATCCTCGATAGCGGGCAGCTCTGGGATCTGGTGGCGTATCTGTCGACTCTGTGATGCCGTCTCCCCACAGCGTCGAGTTCTTCACCGGGGGTCAGGACGTCGACACCACTGGGTACTCCCCCATTGTCGACAGCGATACGGGGAACCATCAGGTTATCGGCACGAGCGAGAACTACTCTTCTGCGTCGTCTCGCGACAACGGCATCGGCGCGTTCGGTCGAGCCGCCGTTGGTGCCAAGGTCTCAGATCTGTCGACAGGTGACTGATTGGTCGGGACCGACGTCGCATGACTGACGTTGCACAAGCCGGGAGGCCGTCACCACAACGGGCTCCCGGCTTGTTGCGCTCCATGGCGAGGGTGAGCCGGCAGGGCGGCACAATTCCTGCGGTACGGTGAGTGGATCGCTGGGCCACTCTGGGGGGAGACAACGAACGTGCTCGGAAAGAACAAGGAAGCTCAGGCGACGGCCGCGCCGGCAAGACATCCGCAGGCGGCTGGAGCCACGACGGGGACGTCACTGATCGGGCAGGGAATGACGATCGACGGCAATTGCCGCAGCGAGGGTTTCGTCAAGATCGAGGGCAAGGTGTCGGGGGATGTCGCCTCGAACGGCGCCGAAATCGCGAAATCTGGCCAGGTGGAAGGCGATGTCGTCACGTCGCCATCGACCAAGGGCGTGGTCGTCACCGTGGGAGGTCGCGTGAAGGGCAGGGTTCGGGCGGGCTCGGTGCTCGTGCCCGACGGGGGCGTCGTGCTCGGAGGTGTCGAGGCGGACGAGGTCACGGTCCATGGCCGAGTGGAAGGTGGCCTGACCGTCAGCGGTCGCCTGGCCATCGCCAGCACCGCGGTGATCGTCGGTCAGGTGCGCACGGAGCGGCTGACCATGGAGGAAGGTGGTCAGGTCAACGGGACCATCCACATGGGCAAGCAGGCTCTGGCGAAGAATGTCGAAGAGGGCGCGCGTCCGGCGCACTCCGCAGCGTAGCCGTTGGATTTGCTTGACTCTGCGGGCGAGACCTGCTCAGCTCTGCCACTACGGTCCGGAAGTGCTACGTAGCCTGAGCCGGGCAACGAGAGGCAGATGGTCGGAGCCGACGGGCTCGCCGGGGTGCGCGCTCACTACGGTCCAGCGGGCGTCGGCCATCACGTAGTCGATCCGCGCACGGATCCAACCATTCAGACGGGTGCCTCCGATCCCACGGCCTACGCGCCCGAAGGCGTCGGTCCAGTCATGCCACAGGCTCTGGATGTGACGGCTCTCCGGCGGTGTGTTGAAGTCTCCCAGGACCAGCCCTGGCCCGCCTCGCTCGCGAGCCCATCGCTCCGCGCGCCGCAACTCGATCTCTCGGAGGAGCGATTTCTGCCGGAGGACTTCTGCCCCCTCTGCGATACGCCCCCTGAGTATGAGTTGCAAACCCGCCCGGGGAGTCTCGAGGTGGATGTTGGTCAGGTGGATCGTCTGTCCATTCATATCCAACGAAAAGGTGGTGACCAGAGCGGATCCGCCGACACTTCGAAGATTCTCGCCGTCCATGCTCTCCACCGCTTCGATGGGCAGGCGGCTCAGGATGCACAGAGACCGAGCCGATGCCACATGCCCCTCCTCAGCCCCGAGCAGCAGGTCGCGAAACGGCCCTCCACATTCCTGCACCAGCAAGACGTCGGCACCGAGACGGTCCAGCACGACTCGCGGCCCGTACCTCATGTTCGCGCCACCGGCGGCGTTCAATGTGGCGACGGTGAGGTCGCCCTCTCGCTCCATGACGGTCAGGCCCCGCAAGCCCAGGCTGAAGCCCATGAAGGGGCCAACCAGCAGCGCCAGGGATGCTGCGAGCGGTACGAGGAGAGCGCGGTCACGGATCAACGCCCCGGCGACGATCGGCGCCAAGGGGAGTAATGCGATCCACCGTGGCGCGAACAGCAGGACCGTCGCTGGCCACCACACGTCCGCCCCGGTGCGAAAGATCGTTACACCGAGCAGGGTGGAAGCGAGAGCGGCCAACGTGGCGAACCAGACGGCGCGATCTGCGAGGTGCTCCGAGGCTGGTCTTCCAAGGTTCGCCACGAACCGGACGATCCTTTTGCGACGCAATGGGTCCACCGGTGCCCGACACTTCGGGCAGGTTGCCGCTTTTAGAAAGCGGAGTCCGCCCTGCAGACGAACCCGGTGCCCCTCGCCTTCGCAGCCCACGATCAGGTCCCGCGTCGGGCTACTACTCATAGGCGGCGGCAATCACGGCCTGACCCATCCTACGCCCGCATCTCGAACTCAGGTGCCAGCACTCCGAGCGACATCACGATCTTGATGCCGTCCTCGACAGAGTAGTCGGTCCGGATCACGTCGGCCGCTGGTACGATCTGGAGGAAGCCGGTGGTCGGGTTCGGCGTGGTCGGAACGAAGACGGTGGACCATACTGCGCCGGAGTCGTCCGTCGTGGTGCTGGTCTCGAATCCGATCGCACGCATCCCCTGGCGGGGGAACTCGATGTACACCACCGACTTGAACGCGCGCGCCTTCTGCCCGTCGAACGCGGCAGCCACCTGCTTGGACGCGGAGTAGACGACCTTCACGAGGGGCACACGGAGGACCACGGACTCTACGAATGCGAGGATCCGGCGGCCGACGAGGTTGGTGGCCAGTTCGCCGAGTACGTAGATGACGGCGAGCAGGATGGCCAGGGAGAGGGCGGCGCGTGCCAACGGAGGCCACGCCGCGACCGCTGGGCCGATCAGCGGCAGCAACACAGACGATGTCGCGCTGAAGAGGAAGCGGAGCACGGCGACCGTGACGACGATCGGTACCAGCGCCACGACGCCCGATGCCATACGACCACGAAAGCGGCCACGTACCTTCGTCGTCCACGGGGTGGCGCTGGTATCCATCGGCGGTCTCAACGAGATCAGTCGGGCACAGGCTGTCGAGGAAAGATACGTACACCGCCTCCCGGAGAGGGGAGGGGCCCCCAGCGAATCCGTTACGGCGCGCCGGTCACCGAGCCTTGCTCTCGCCCCTCGAGCAGTGTGACATACGGGACCAACCGTTGTGAAGAGGTGCGCCGCTTTCCGCTCGAATCGACCAAGTCGTAGCTGCCTTCCACGTGCTCCAGGACCGTGAGGTCCGCGATCGACCCCTCGGAGAGGGTGCCGAACGGGAGATCGAAGAGTTGGGCGGGTGTGTGCGTTGCAGCCCGGACCACGTCCGGCAGCGACATTCCGAGGAGGACGAACTTCGACATGGTGGTCGGCAGGTCGAACACTGGCCCGGCGACGTTGCCACGGTGGACATCACTCGAGATGGTCGTTGGCTGAAAGCCGTCTGCCAGGGCGGCCTCCGCGGTATCGAAGTCGAGGTTGCCACGTCCGTGGCCGATATCGAAGTGAACCCCGCGTGCCAGCGACTCGGCTACGGCGGGGTCCACCGTGCCATCGGCGCGTACGATGCTGCCCCGACTTCGGAGGGCATGTGTCACCACGTCGCCCGGTCGGAGCATATCGAATATCTGAGCGAGGGGTGACGTCTGGCCCCCGATATGAACGACGATCGGTACACCTGCGGCATCGGCGGCCTCACGGGTCCGCCGCATCACCTCGAGGTCTCCGCCTCCGGGTATGTCAGCAAGCATGCGCACCTTGATACCGATGATCGTATCCGGGTTCGCCTCGATGGTCCGTACCGCCGCCTCAGGATCGACCCAGCTCAGGTCGGCGAGCTCGTGCGGCACTGTCATCCCGGGTTTCGAGATGTTCAGCAGCGCGTAGACGCGCGTCCGTGACGGGCGGATCACATACTCTCGGAAGCCGGGGAAAGTCGTGGCCCCGGCGGATCCCCCGTCGATGAGTGTGGTGACTCCGCGGGCGAGGCCAACGGCCTCGGCCTGCACACCGACCTGTGCGACGCCGTCGTAGACGTGCACGTGGGAGTCCACGAGTCCGGGAGTCACGATCTTGCCGCGGGCATCGACGACTCGGCGGGCTTCTGCGGTGTCGAGTCGAGCCGCGACCTGCGTGATCCGTCCCGCCGTGATCCCGACGTCCATCGGTGTGTCGATCCCCGATGCTGGATCGATCAGGTGGCCGCCCGAGACAACGAGGTCGAAGGCGCGCGCGGGCCGAGGCAGCGCACCGGACATGGCGAGACCGGAGGCGACGCCCAGGAAAGTGCGGCGTGACGGGTGATGCGGTAAGGAAGACATAACGAACGGTACGACGACGGCCGCGCGCGAGCCATCGCCCGGGCGCGGCCGCCGGGTGGTCAGCCGTCGAGGACTCTCAATCCGGCGCGAGCGCGCATGACGAGGGGGTGGTCCTGGGGTGCTGCCGACCATGCGTCCAGGAAGTCCGTGTAGTGCTCTCGTGCCTCCGCGTCGCGACCCATCGCCCGCTTGGCGTCCCCGAGGCCGGGTAGCCGCACCGTCAGCCAGGCGCCGTGCGGGCTCGCCCAGAGCGACTCGAAGTATCGGGCGGCCTGCTCGGCCTGTCCCTGCTCGAGCATGATCTCCGCGGTCCAGTAGCGCAGCGCGTGGTTCCGCGCGTTGATCGGCCAGTTGGCGTATGGCTCCAACCGGCGAACTCGTTCGAAGGCCCGGGGGACGCCGGTCGTCTCACCGCGGCGCATCTCCGCATACGCACGCGCCACGTCGAACCAGAGCACCTGCTCTCGTAAGGACTCGAGGTTCGCGTCGTCTTCGCCCGATTCCTCCAGCTCGTTGATCTGCTCTTCGATCAAGCCGAGAACCCTCTCGATGATCTCCTCCTGTCGCGCGCCTTCTCCCAGGTCCGCCGCGAGGATCGTCTGGGCGAAGCAGCGAACCGGATCTCCACATCTCTCCATGTCGAGAAGGGCTCGAACTCTGGGATCGTCGGGTACGCCGCCCCAGGCGGTCCACTGAAGAAGGAGGACGAAGCGGAGGGGGTCGTCGTCGAATTCGGGACCGAAGACCAGGTCGAGCGCATCGTCGAGCCGACCCTGGGTCAGGCGTGCACTCTGCTCGAGTGCCGCAGCACTGCGCGCGTTCCCACGCCGACTGAGTTCCCGCGCCATCAAGAGATCTGCTTCTACCGAGCGGGCGGTTCGTCGAAAGCCGTAGAAGTATCCAGTGATGAGCTCGCGATCGGGAACGTCGTCCCGGACCCGGGCGATCGCATCGAGTCTGGTAGCTTCGTCACCCATGGTGAGCGGGAGGAAGATGTCGTACCGACCGGCACGCCCCTCTCCGAACGAGTGCTCCTCCAGTGACGCGAGGAATTGGTACGCCTGCTCAGAGTCCCCGAGCGCCGTCGCCATCTCGATGGGATGGAAGTAGATCGGGCTGAACGTCGGATCGATCTCGATCGCCCGCCGAAACGGCTCGAGTGCCTCCTCCAGACTCACCAGCGCGAGATCACCCTGATGGGAGTATGCCTCGCCGAGCAACTCCCACGCTTCGGCGTCATCCGGATAGTTCTGGGCGGCGGCCCTCGCCGCAGCCACGGCTCCGAAGTTCTGATCTTCGAGGAGCTGTTCGATGCGAAGGAACTCCCCTTCTCGGGGTGGCAGCCGATCGGAGAAGGCGAGGGCGCGGGTAAGCGCCTCCTGAGCTTCTTCGTCTCCAATGTTGCGAAGCCAGCCGATGGACCGGGACAGGCGCAGGTTGGCCAGCGCGAACGCCGAGTCGATCGCGACGGCTCGGCGAAACGCGTCGGTAGCCCCGGCGAAGTCCGCCTGGCGATACATCGCTTCGCCTTCGAGATAGGCTCTCAGGGCCACCGGGGATTGCGTCGAAAGGGTGGTGGAGTGCCGTAGCGCGAACCCGCCGCCGTCTGTACTGAGCACCGCGCCGGCGGTTTCGACGGACAGTCGGTCGACCAGGGTCATCACGTCTTCGGAGGCACCTTCGGCGCCTCCAGAACCCACGGATTCCCCCGAGAGGACGTCGTAGATATCGGTCGTAAGGCGCACCGTATTCCCAATGGAGACGGCACTGCCGATTACTGCGTAGCGTGCGCCGGTCGCTTCTGCGATGTCGAGCATCTCGGGCAGCTCCGGAGTCTCGCCCTCGCGCACCTGACCCCGCCAGCGGGACATCACGGTGCGCGGATCGATCGCGCGCAATCCGCCAGTGCCGTCGAGGTTGTCGGCGAGGAGGTCGACCATCCCCTCGGCCCATACATCCATGTCGGGTCCGTTGACCGCGAAGGGGAGAACCGCGAGCCCGACACCCGCTTCGTCGGCCGATATCTCCTGAGGGCCGATACCGCCGCCACCACTCAGAGAGACAGCGACTCCCGCAACAACGAAAAGAGCCACGAAGGCGCCGATTCCGCCTGTGATGGAGCGTTTCCACGTGAAGAGATCAGCCGCAGATCCGAGTTCGCTCGAGAGAGTGGCCTCGGCGCGATCTGCGGTGCCGCCGATGGTGGACTCTCCGACCGATTCCTGCGGTGTCCCCTGTGCGGGCCCACCCAGCGCACCAGACTGGATCATCGCAGTCGCGGCGATGATGACGAGGCCAATCATCAGCAGAATCACGGACACCGGTGCGACCCAGGGGGGAAGCGCCAGAGAGTCCTGCAGAATGTCGACGACCTGGAGAATGACCCAGGAGGCGCCGAGGTAGAAAGCGAGCACCTGGAAAATGCGTGCGCGCTTGAGCCGATCGAATAAGTCCATCATGGCGCGAACGTTACGCCTAGCGGCCGGGCCGCACCAGAATCAGGCCAGACCGTCTCCCTTCTCCAATCGGTCCAACACCAGGTGCCCCAGCGCCTCCGTCACCGAGAAGGCCACCGAGGCCCGCACGACGTTGCCCGCGACGGGTACGATTCGAAGGAGCACCCCGGCCCCAGCCTTACCGACGATCGAGCCGAGAGAGGCGTACACGGTCGACTTCACCAGCGAAGCCGAGGGTGCGATTCCGTACTCGCGCGCGAGGGCGGCGACCATCGCGACCTGGATCGGCATGATTGCCACCGAATCCGCGCCCGGGACCAGCGTAAGCGCGGCTGCCCCGCCTGCCGCCGCCGACGCACCGTGAATGATGAACTCACAGCGCCGTCGAACGTCGTCGCTCGCGATCGTCTCTTCTTGTGACATCCCCTCGTCCTCCCTCACTTGTTCGCTCACCCCACATCTCCTCATTCCCGCGACGTCTCATGACGTTCCCTCCGAGCTTTGGCGCGAACCCCATCGGGACCTGCTTCTGGACACCGTCGGTCGCCCATCGAAGTGCCGTGGGGGCATCTTCGGTCGGACTATGCGACGGAGAGGAATGATCTGTGGATATCGTGGCGGGCGTACTCGTGACTGTCGGTGTACTCGGCGTGAGCCTGCGCACCGTCGAGTTCGTCCGGGTTACGATGCCCGAGAACTACGGGTCCAATCCGGGTTTTGGGGCGTACGAGAGTATGTGCCTGCCCTGGTGGGTCCTGGGAGCGGTCGGTCTGGGGCTCGCGACGGGTTCGTGGTTGGTTGGGTGGTTGGCCCTCGTGTCCGGCCTTTTCGTTCTGGGCATCGGGTCCCACCTGCTCGGTCGACTCTTTGCCCGGCGCACCGGGAGCGAGGGGTGACCGCGCAGATCGCGGCCATCATCGTGGCGAGCGTCGTCACGTTCGTGGCGACGAGTATGGACAACCTGCTCTTGCTGGTCGGTTTTCGGACGTCCGACTCGATCCGGCCCGGGATCATCGGCCTCGCGTACATCGCGACGGTGGCGACTGTGAGTGGGATAGCGCTCGGGCTTGCAGCCGTAGCGGACGACGTCATCCCCTTCCGTTTAGGCTACCTCGGCTTCGCTCCGATCGCGATCGGTGTCTACCACGGAATCGCGGCGTTCCGACCTCCCAAAATCGAGCCCGCGGGTACGGAACGAGGGCCCGGTGCGAAGACGGCGGACGCGACCGGCTTTGTGAGCGTCTTTTTCACGATGCTTGCGAACAGTGGGGACTCTTTTCTCGTCTTCATGGCGCTGCTCGGGGACACCCGCTCGTGGCTCGACGGCGTCGTGGTGGGCGCGCTGGTAGCGATGTCCGTGCTCTGGGTACGGATTGCGGCGGCCGTGACCGAACACCCGCGCCTCCGCGACCCGCTGCGAGGCTTCGCGCGCTTCGGACTTCCGGTGCTACTCGTTTGCGTCGGCCTCTACATCCTTCTCGACACGCCGACGGACGTGGTCGGAGTGCCGTAAAACCCGCCTACCGCCCGCCGTGGCTCTCCTGGGCCTGACGGATCAACCCGGCCCACTGCTCCAGCTCACCCGGGTCCCACACTTCGTTCATCGTCGCGAGCGCCTCGGCTTCCGGCACCCCTTCCACGAGCGTCCGATACATGTACACGAACGCCGATGCGCGCATGTTCGCGAAACAATGCACGTAGACCTTCCGATCGGCATTCGCCTGCATCACGTCGAAGAACATTTCCACGTCGCCCATCGTCGGCTGCTCCCAGTCGACGGGAATGTGGACGTAGGTCAGCCCGTTTTGCGCGACGAGGAAGCCTTCCTGTCCGTTCCGCTCTTCGTCGGCGATCGCGAGGTTCACGACCACGTCGTATCCCTGCTCGGCGAGGAGCGGGATCTGGTCGTAGCCGATCTGTCCGGACGAAGAGAGTCGAGCGTCCACGTGCTGCCAGTTGCGGATCGTCTCGAGCGGCTCCGGTGCGGATTGGGCCGTGATCGCCGAAGGGAGAACGAAGGCTGCTAATGCGAGCGCGGCGAAGGTGCGGTTTCGGAGCATGATGGAGCTTCCGTGATCGGGCGGGCCCGGGTCGGGTCGTGGTCGGTTGATGAGGATGGATAGCCCACGCCGGCGCTGGGGTTCCGCTCGAGTTGCATAGCCGGGCCGATATCAGACCTTTCCCGCATGATTCGACGCTATGAGGGAGAGGACCTGGGCACCCGGCCGCGCATCGCGGTGATCGGCTCGGACAAGCTGGGGAACTTCATCGTGACGACGCCCCTGCTGCGGGGCCTCAAGGAGCGCTTCCCCGGCGCGGTCGTGGACTTTTATGGAAGCCCCGTCAACCGAGCGTTCGAGGCGGCCTGCCCATGGATCGACTGGCGGACGGACGTCTTTCCGCCCAGTCGTGAGCGCGCGTCGGAAATCGTCGAAGGGATGCCGGCGCGCACCGAGGGACTCGGCTATGACCTCGCCATCAACTGCGATGGCTTCAACCCGTATACCACCGAGCTCGTGACTCGCCTGGCGACGAAGTACGTGGCGGGTAGCGCGCTGAGCGAGGATCTGTCTGGCCCACTGCCGCTCGGCGAGCATCCGAACAACCGGATCCTCGGCGAGCCGGACTGGACCACGCCTGACTTTCTCGAACGGTACGGGGGGCACCTGACGAGCAACTACATCGGAGAGCTCTTCGCCCGCCTCGCGTTTGTCGAGACGGACTACTTCGACATTTCGCTCCAGAGCGCTCCGGCCCCGTTCCCGGTCCCCGAGGTCCTGATCCACGCCAACGCGAACCGGACTGCGAAGCTCTGGTCTGCCGAGTCCTGGAAGGTCGTGCTGGACTGGTGTGCGGAGCGGGGTGTTTCCGTGGGACTGGTCGGAGTGCTGCCGAAGCCCGGTGAGGAAGACTCGATCGGGTATCCCATTGAGGATGCGCTGGCGCGGCATGCAGCCGTCGTGGATCTGCGCGGCCAGACCACGCCCATTCAGCTCGCCGGGGCGCTGGAGGCGGCGCGGGTCTGCGTTACCGTCGACTCCGGGCCGCTCCACGTAGCTGCCGCGGTGGGGTGTCCCACGATCGCGATCTTCGGAAACGACGCGGACGGCATCGGCGCGAGTCCGCTGCAACTATGGCTCCCACGCGTGGGACATGTCGTGAGGCCGCTGTCACGGAATCGGTGCGCTCTGTGTATGGAGAATCGCTTCAAGAACGACGCGTGCCTCAAGACCTCTCACGACTGCTTGCTCGGCGTGTCTCCCCAGGCGGTCATCGGCCTCCTCGCCACGAGTCTGGAGTAGCAGAGCCGGGTTCGTGACTGCGCGCGACGTGCCGGTGCGACCCGTCAGCTTCCCCCGGTCAGCTCCGAAAGCTTGTTCTTCAGCGGATGGACCGGGAATACCAGGGTGTCGTAGACCGCATCCTGAGGACGCGTACCGTCGGGAAAGTCCGAGACCTTGTCCCCGTACGCCGGCCGATCGTGTGCATTCACGTAGGCGGCGATCAGCTGGGCTTCCTCGTCGGTCAGGGTACCCGGCGCCGTCAGGGGCATTGCGTACCGTATGTAGCCCGCGAGCCGCCAGACTCGTGCGGCTCCGGCTCCGTCGTTCCATGAGCGGTCACCCCACAGCGGTCCGGGTTTCGCCAGGCCAAGATCGATTCCCTGTCCGTCGGGCGCGTGGCAGGCGGCGCACTGCATGGTGTAGAGCTGCTGACCGCGCGCGAGGTCGATGTCCTCAATGGGGATCCGCGCCTCGACAGGAATGTTGTTCTGTCCGAGCCACGCGGGGCGCTCGCCGACCGGGATGCCCGTGGCCAGCCAGGTGATGTAGGCGTCCAGGGCGATCGTGACCTCATGGTCGTTCGGCGGAGCCGTCCCGTTCATACTGCGCTTGAAGCATCCCCCAATCCGGTCTTCCAGACTGAGCAGGCGATCGTCGCGCCTGCGGTACTGCGGGAAGGTGGCCGCCACTCCGATGAGTGGCAGGGCGAGGTCGCGTTGGCCGGCGTTGAGATGACAATTCCCGCACGTGAGATCATTGCCCACAAACTCCGCCGCATACGTCTGCGGGTCCTGGCTGATCTGATACCCGAGGCGAATCATCTCCGCCTGGCGCGGGTCGGGATGGATGTCGTCGGCGAATGGATCCATCGGCAACTCCGCGACCCGCTCCAGCGTGGCGGACGCCGGGATCAGGACGTTCGTCGACGAAGACGCTGCTTCTGAGCCGTCGACGCTGTTGGATGCATCGTTCGTGCCGGGTGCACAGGCCACCACGGTGCCCAGAATCACGAAGGCGAAAAGGCAGCGGATCGTCGACGGAGTGTGCATGGCGGAGCCGAATCGGGTGAAAAAAAACGAGGGCCCGAGGCCGAGTGGCCCGGGCCCTCGCAGGGTACTACCGGCTAATCAGCTGGCCAAGATCATCCGGCGGGAGCGAACGACTTCACGTGCTCCACGAGCTGGCTGATCTGGTCGTCGTCGAAAGACGCGCCCCATCCCACCATGAGCGGGGAGCCACCAACCGCTGCGCTGCCCTCCTTGATGACCGTGAAAACGCGCTCGTCGTCGCGCGTCTCCCAGAAGGCCGCGTCGGCGAAGCTCGCCGGCCGTGGATCGAGGGCCATACCGGCAGGACCGTCGCCGAGGCCAGTGGTACCATGGCAGGCAGCACAGACTGTGTTGAAGGTGGCTTCCGCGTTGAAGGCGGCGGGTGCCGGGGCAGGCGTCGAAGGAGCCTCAGCGGGGGCACTGTCGGCGGGCTCTCCGCCACCACACGCCGCCAGGGTGCCGGCGACGAGAAAGATCGAAAAGCGCTTCATGATCGGGTTGTCCTCATCTCTGTCTCGAAAGTCCGCAGCCTTTTGACTGCGATCCGTAAATCTACCCAACTCTGCGCCCGGCCTGAACCGCACGCTGCGTTTGCCGGAGGGGAACCGGACTGGTGTGGGGCGAGGTCCCGTTCCGTTGGATCCCCCCCTCGGGGTGGGTGGCGCTTGGGCCGATGGATGTGAACGACTCTTCGTCCAGGCCCACGCGAGTGGGCGTGTGACAGAGCGCTAGAAGCCGACGGGAATCGAGAACGAGGCCATGGGCACCGGAAGGTCCTCTTCCTCCCATGACAGAGCGCCATACACGCCGAATCCGAGTGCGCCAGCAGCCGCGCCGACGAGAGTCGCAGCCCAGCGGCTGGCCGTGGTGCTCTCCCCCGTCAGGGCATCTGTAGCGAGACCGAGCAGTGAACCGGCGGCGGCTCCGAGCC
>JBDGVS010000035.1:0-12928 GCA_039585535.1 Gemmatimonadota bacterium
GATGGCCTCACGATCACAGGAGGGGACGATAGTCGAGGGGGCGGTGTTCAGACCCGTGCGAACCTCACGACGATTCGGAACTCGACGATCCTCGGCAACAACGCGCAGCGAGAGGGGGGCGGCCTCGCACACCGAGGGGGATCGGTTCTGCTCGAGAACGTTACGGTCAGCGGGAACACGGCGGGCCAGGACGGAGGCGGAATGGATCTCCGGCCGGGGGCTCAGCTGATACATGTGACGATCGCCGGCAACTCGGGGCGCCGTGGGGGTGGATTGAACCTGCGCGGGGGCTCCGTGCCCCTCGGGAACACCATCGTCGCGGACAACGGCTCGAACACGGGAGGACAGATCCGTGGCACCATCACTTCGCTGGCAGGGAATCTCGTCGAAGGCGGCTGCGCCGGTTGCGGGGGAACCGACCTGACGGGAGATCCGAGCCTGCTCCCGCTCGCATCGAACGGCGGAAATTCTCGCACGCACGCACTCCCCCCCGGCAGCCTGGCCATCGATGCGGCCTCCGCACCGCTCGGCCTTCCCACTGACCAGCGGGGAGAGCCCCGCCCTCTCGGCCTCGGCTTCGATATCGGTGCGTATGAGGCCCCTGCGGCGTTCGGCGTCGAGGTACTCGCAACTCAAGCCTCCGTGAGCCAGTTGCCCAGTAACGGGACCGCGTACTCGGAAAGCCTGACGGTCAGAAATACGGGACTGAACGCCTCGGCCTACGTGGTGCGGGGGAGTACGGGCGGCACGGCCGTCGTGGTCGACTCGATTCGGGGGCCAGGGGTGACCTTCGGCACCCTGCCGGACTCGGCGCTATCCCCCTCTCTGCTGCCCGGCGCCGTAGCGACCGTCGCCGTCTTCTACACGGTCCTCGACGTCACGGCCGGGACGAGTGACGTCATCACCTTCGAAGCAACCGTGGAGGTCGCCCCGTCGGTGCTCGACAGCGACGTCACCGCCGTAGACGTGGTCCGGCCGTTCCTCGGCATGACAAAGCTCGCCACGGTCGCGGGTGACCCGATCCCCGGGGCCGCGGTCACCTACCAGATGACGGTGACGAACCTCGGCACCGAGGCTGCCGCCCAGGTCGAAGTGGTGGACTCCCTCCCTGCCGAGGTCGCGTTCGTGATCGGCAGCGCGTCGGCAACGCTGCCTGGCGGCATCACGGCCACCCTCGAATTCGATGATGGCTCGGATCTGTGGACGTACACGCCCCTGTCCGAGGCGTGCGGCGCGCCCGTGGGCCTCGACGGCTGCGTGCGAGCCATCCGCTGGACCCTCGACAACCCCCTGCCCTCTGCCGCCCCAGACAACGTGGCCGTGTTCAGCTTCACGGCCGCCATTCGCTGATGAATCCCTCACCCAAGGAGACCCGTCATCGCGCCTTCACGCGCTCGACCCCCGCCGACCTGACGGCGCACTCGATATCACCCCAGGCCACGCTGTCCCCCCCGGGCTCGTGGCACACGCTGTTCAACCCAAGGAGAACTCCCATGCGGAAGGGAATCGTCCTCGGTCTCAGCCTCAGTCTGAGTCTGTTCGTGTCGACGGTCGACGCGTCAGCCCAGGCTGCTGAGCCGCAGGCACTTACCATCGAAGCCGAGAACATCACCGCTCGGGCGGGCGAACGTCCGGGCGTCGCGCCCGACGCTTCACTGCCCGGCGACGTGATCGAATATCGGCTGACCTTCACGAACTATCAGGACGGTCCGATTTCGGACGTGGTCCTGAACGATCCGATCCCCGCGGGATTGGTGTTCGTGCCCGGGTCCGTCACGGCGAGCCGTGCGGATCTGCGGATCGAGTACTCGATCGACGCAGGGGCGAGCTGGTCCGAGAGCCCCGAGGTCGAGGTCCAGGTCGCTGGCACAGCGGTTCGTCAGGCGGCCACCACCGAGACCTACACCCATGTGCGCTGGACCGTCACCGGCTCGGTGAACCCAGGCGCACAGGTCACAGCTCGCTTCCGCGCACGCGTTGCGGGAGCACCGAATCCCGGAGGTGACGCATGAGCGCGCCCCGGAGCAGTCACGACAACTCCACCACTCCACTCGTTACGAGGAATCAGAACGTGAACCGAACCCGACAAGTCCGCTTCTGGGGCATCGGCCTCTGCCTCGCCATCATGGCGACACTGGCAGGCGGTAGCACCGCCGCGCTCTCCGCGCAGACCGCGGAAGGCACCGTCATCACGAACACCGCGACCGCGACCTACACGGACGCCAACGGGAACACCTACGCTGCTGAGTCGGGATCCGTCTCGGTGACCGTGGGCTTCACCGGGTCGCTGGCCGTTACGAGCCCAGCCGCTGCATCGCCGAGCTCTGCGTCCACCGGGAACGTCGTAACGTGGACGATCGAGAACAACGGAAACGGGTCCGACCAGGTTCAGGTTTCCGCAACGAGTAGCGACACGGACGTCGCCGGCAATATCAGCTACGTGTACAACGCGACGCCATACGCCTCGCTCGTGCTCCTGAACGCGGCACTCGCGCAGGTCGGTGACAGCATCGCAGCGGCAGCGAGTATCACGATCGACGTGGTGTACGACGTGACTGCCGGCCAGGGTGGAAACAGCTCCAGTGTGAACCTCGTGGCGACCTCGACCCGAGTGGGTGGCGACACGAACAACTCCACGACCGTAGTGACTGCGGTCCTGTCGGGTAGCGTTTCAGTAACCGCCGACAACCCGACGATCGACCGACTCCCGTCCAACGGCACGGTCGAGTATCTCGCCAGCTACACGGTCGGCAGTGGGCTGACCGGTGTGGGCGACATTCTGCTGACCGCTTCGGTCGAGGGTGTCGACGGTGCGACGATCGTGATCACGGGGATTCGAGAGGTCGGCAATCCGACCGAGATTCCGCCTTCGACGACGATTTCGTTCGCCGCCGGTGAGTCTCGTGCCATCGAAATCTTGTATCGCGTCGATGGCCCTGTGGGTGCTGCGGGGCAGAGTTCGACGATACGACTGACGGCAACCGGACCAGTAGGCGCAGGCTCGCCGACGGCTTTCGACGAGGAAGTGGCCACGATCATCGCGCCGAGCCTCACGGTTGTGAAATCGGTCCACGCGTCCGCTGTGGATGCTCAGTCCAACACCGCGTCGACGCTCGTTGGCAACCCTGAGCCGGGCACGGAAATCTGGTACCGGGTCCAGGTCACGAACAACGGAACCGCGACGGCTGTCATGGACGGTGGCTCGAACGGCATCAGCGATGACCTGACGGGTCTTCCGGTCGCGTACGTGGCTGCGAGCCTGAACGGCACAGGCAGCCCGATCGCCTGGACGACGTTGGCCGAAGCGGCGGACGTGATCACCGGCACCATCGCAGGTGGGATCCCCGGGGGTGGGGCAACCGCCTGGTTCGTGTTCGCGGTCACGATCAACTGACCGACTGAGCAACAGCAGGACTAGTGAACCCTTCCGCGGTTCTTCGTAGCGAGTGGCTCAGGCCCCTCACCCGCCTCGCGGCGGCGTGGGGGGTCTGGGCCGCGCTCTGCCTGGCGTTGACGAACCCGCTGCACGCTCAGAGTGCGGGCGGGCCAGTCACGCCGGCTGGAACCGTGGTATTGAATCAAGCGAACTTGACATTCGAGACGCAGAACGGTGGTTCTGACACCGCGAGCGGAAGCGTCTCAGTCGTGGTGGGTCAGACGGCGATCGTGGACGTCGAGCCACCCGGTGCCATTCTCACAGACGCCGGTGTTGACGTCTGGTTCGCACACGAGGTGAGCAACCTCGGGAATGGCACAGATCAATTCGACGTGTCAGCGGTCTCCACCAATGGATGGGCCACGGCACTGTTCGTGGACGTCGACGGAGATGGCATTGTCAGCCCTGCTGACTCGGCACTGACCGGTCCACTCGAGATCGACAGCGGCGACAGCGCGTTCATGCTGGTCCGAGTCACGGTTCCAGGAGCGCTTCCACTGGGGACGACCGACCAGGTCACGGTGGGAGTCGACAGTCGCTTCGACACCGCGGTCCGGGATGAAGTGATCAACCAGATCAGCATCTCGGACACCAACATCACAGAGGACTTCGAGAAAGGTGTGGACCGGAGCCAGGCGGCGCCCGGCGACCTTCTGACGTATGCGATCCGGGTTCGGCTCGATCTGGCCACCGCCGGAGACAGCATCCTTCTCGAGGACAGAATTCCGGCCTTCGCGACCTACGAACCAGGGACAATTCAGTTCGACGGAGTCCCACTGACCGATGCCGACGATGGTGATGGCGGATCGTTCGATCCTGCTACAGGCGTCGTCAGAGTCGTGCTTTCGGCACTACCCCCCGGTACGGACGCCGTCATCTCTCTCCAGGCGCGTGTCGACGACAGTGCGCCGATCGGGACGCAGATCGCCAACGTCGCGCGCGCCATCGTATACACACCCCTGGGCTCACTCTCAGAGGATTCCGGGGCGGCGACCACGGAGGTAACGGCACCCTCGCTCCAGATCACCAAGCTCGTGGCCGGACCGGATCCCGCGACCGAAGGGGATTCGCTGGTCTACACGATCGAGGTGATGAATCCGTCTACTCAGCTCGCCGCGACTGCGGTGACTGTGCTCGACACTCTTCCGGATCCGCTCGTGCTCGTTCGCACGGATCCGATCGCGACAATCACGGGGCCGGAACTGCGGTGGGCCATTTCCCGGCTCGAGCCCGGCGAGACTCGTCGATTCGAGATCGTGGCCGGTGTGCCTGAGTTGTCTGGTGCGCTGACTGTAGTGAACAGGGCTCACCTCGTTCGAGACGGAGCTTCCGGTGAGTTCGCGGAAAGCCCACCCGTGACCCTCGATCCCGACGCTGGTGGATCCGGTGATCCAGTGGTCCCCACGGTCGAGAAGAGTGTCGATCGCAGTCAGGCCGCACCTGGAGATGTGCTCGGGTACACGATTCGAGTCCGGCACCAGGACGTCGGACTTCAGGACAGCATCGTCTTCGCGGACTCGATCCCCGAATTCGCGACGTATGAGCCTGGAACACTTCGACTGAACGGAGTTTCTCTCACAGACGCGGCCGACGGTGACGGGGGCTTCTTCGACCCCGCGACGCAGACCGTCCGGGTGGAACTGACGGGCCTGCCCGCGGACACAGACGCAGAGATCGACTTCGATGTCCGTATCGACGGATCGGCACCGATCGGCACTCTGGTGGTGAACATCGCGCGAGCGACGATCTACTCACCCACCGGCCAGAGCGAAGGCGAGTCCGATCCGACACTCACGTCGGTCGATTCGCCCGCGCTCGAGATCACCAAGTCCGTTGCCGGTCCGAATCCGGCTACGGAAGGTGACTCCCTGGTCTATACGATCGAGGTGACCAATCCGTCGTCACAGCTTGCCGCGACGAACGCGACCGTGGTCGACACCCTTCCCGACCCTCTCATGCTTCTGGATGTCGATCCGGCAGCGACCATCGACGGGCGCGAACTCCGATGGAGCATCGCAAGAATCGAAGCCGGCGAGACGGTGCGTTTCGAAATCGTGACGATCGTCCCGGAAGTCACGTCTCTCGTGGAGATCGCAAACCGGGCCCACCTCATCCGAGACGGGGGGACTGGAGAATTCGCGGAGTCCGAACGCACCACCCTCGAGCCACCCGATTTGCCTGGCCTCGACCTCGGTCTGGAGGCCGAAGTGCTCGAGATCGGGATCGGCGAATCGCTCCCGATCGTGGCCACCGTCGTCAACGAGGGGCCCATCTCCGTCACCGAGGTGCTGCTGAAGCTGGTCCTCCCCGACGGGACGCGCTTCAACCAGCAGGAGACGCTGTCGGGGTCCTTCACCTCCGACCGACCGTCTCCGAACTTCGCCCTGGTCGGCGGTGGCGCTGCGTCAGGAGTGCCACCCGCGTTAGCCGTGACCCCAATTCAGCTGGACTCTTTTGCCGTGGCTGGTGACACGCTGCGCGTATGGCTGCCGGGCGAACTGAGGCCGTCCGAGTCGATCGGAGTCCGTTATTCGCTGACCGTCCTGAGTGCTCGAGACGGGATGGTCATGAATCAGGCCACCGCGGAAGCGCAACGCGGCCAATTCGGATCGATCGCAGCGGCGGTGATCTCCTCGAACGAGGCGACGGCCGCGGTCGCGCTCACGCGTAACCGAGCTCTCGAAACTCGAACGGTTATCGGAAAGGTGTTCCATGATCTGAACGGCAACGGTCTGCAGGACCAGCTCGAGCCCGGCATCGGCGGCATCGACATCATCACCGCGGATGGCGAACTCATCACCACGGACGCCTTCGGTAAGTTCTCCGCCAATAATCTGCGGCCCGGACGTCACGCGTTCCGGATCGATCCCTCATCCGTGCCCGCGGAACTCGCACTTAGAACCCGAGGCATCGGGCAGCGAATGCAGGTCGTGGAGGTAACGGGCTGGAATACCCCCCGCCTGAGCTTCGCACTCGACGGCGTCGAGCCTGCGGCCGACCCGATCGAGGAGTGGTTGCTCGATGCCGCCGACGATGAGGTCTCGCCCTCTGGACAGATCCGCGTCGACGCCCTGCGCACGGAAGAGGAGCGTGATGAGGACGCCGCATCGGCATTCCTCGAGGGCCCGGCGATCCGGATCACGACACCGGTCGATGGATTCGTGGCCCAGACCAATCGCCTGTACCTGCGTGCCGAGGCCGAGCCGATGGCACCGGTGGCTCTGTATCGTGGAGAAGAACTCATCCAGGAGGGCACACTGCTGCCCGATGGGTCCGGCGACTTCAATGGACTCGAACTGGAGGAAGGTCCCCAGCTATTCCGCGTCCGGACCACGAACTCGTGGGGGGCCGAGCGCTGGGATTCGGTTTCCGTGCACCGCAGCGGTCGCCCGGTTCGCCTGGAACCCGAAGACGGTCACGTCCTCGTAATCGGGGACGGCCGAACTCCGTCGGTCACACGGGTCCGGCTCTTCGACGCGTGGGACGTCCCGGTAACCAATGAGCCGTACGTGACAGTTCGCATGGATGACGGTGCCTTCACGGGCCAGGACGTGGATCGGTCATCCGTCGGCCATCAGCTTCAGGCCGACGCAGATGGTTGGGTGACGATCGACCTCGTCGGTGGACGCATCCCTGGCGAGACGATCCTGTCGATCGAGTCGACCGAGACCTCTGTCGAATTGCCCGTTCGCACTGTGGCACCGGTGCGTCCGCTCTTCGTGACCGGTGTCGGACAGCTCTCCCTCGGCGCGGCTGGCGATGACTTTGCGGCGATCACCGCCCAGGGTCGCCTGACGGACGAGACCGCTGTCACGCTCACCTTCGACTCCCGCCGCCTCGATCAGGGACGCGAAGTCTTCGGTCGCAACTTTGATCCGCTCGAGGAGGGTCAGCATCCAATGCTCGGCGACGCGAGCGTCCAGCGATCACTCTCTCCGTCTCGAAATCGCTTCTTCGGGCGTATCGACCGGGGGATGGATTGGGTCATGGTCGGAGACGTTCAGACCAGCGGCTTCTCCGACGGAATGGATCTCGCCCGCTACGGCCGCTCCGTCACGGGCGCGGCGGCCCGGGTCACGACAGGCAACGTGATCTGGAACGCCTTCGGTGCTTCGACGACGCAGGCGCTACAGCAGGTGCAGATCCGGGGCTCGGGTACCTCCGGGCCCTTCGAGCTCGGCCCTGGTGTCCTCCCGGGGACCGAGGAAGTGCGCCTCGAGATCAGAGCTCTCGAGAATCCGACCCGGATCGTCAGCGAGCGACTCCTGACCCGCTTCGCAGAATATCAGATCGACTACGAACGAGGGACGCTTCTCCTCAAGCAGCCCGTTGCTGCGGCAGATCCGTTCGGGAACCCGATCTTCCTGACCATCCGTTACGAAGGCGAGTCCGGAGGAGATCGCAGCGAGGTATGGGGCGTCCGAGCGTCGAGCGAGTTCCGCGATCTGGCAGGTGGCGTGGTCGATGCCATGCCGGTCTCCATGAGCTTTGTGAACGATGCGCAGCCCGGAAATGGATTCAGCCTGGGCGCTGTGCAGACGTCCATCGTCCAGAACAGCGGTCTGCAGATCAATGCCGAACTGGCTCTGGCCGAAGGCGTGGATTCGGCGGGCTACGCGACTCGGGTCAACCTCGCGGCCCCCCTGTTCTCCAACCGGGTCATGCTCGGTGCCGAGTGGTCACGCATAAGTGATGAGTTCTCGAACCCCGGCAACATCGGGCTCCAGGCCGGTACCGAGGAAGTACGGGCCAACGCCGGGATCGACGTCGGCACGGGGACGGTCACCGCGGCGGTCGAGCACCAGGACTTCGGATCACGTGATCTCGAGAGGAGTCGCGCGACCGTGGGCTACGAGCAGGAAGTCCTCGAAGACATCACGGTCGAGGCCCGCCTCGCTGGGGACGCCAACGCAAGCCAGGGAAGTGAGCGATCGTCGGGTGCCGGCGAGTACAAGCTCACCTGGGCCGCCATGGAGCGACTCGACGTCTTCGCCGAAGGTCGAAACGAACTCTGGTCGAGTGGAGACGGGCTCGCAAACCGCGGCGCGTACTATGGCGCAGGTGCCTCACTGCGGGTTGCTCAAGGCCTCGCGGTGGAAGCGCGCCATCTCCGTGTGACCCCCGCGGGTGACGCGAACCCGTACTCACTCACGAACATCGGACTCACCTCCGAGGTCCGAGCCGGGACGCGCGCGTGGGGCGGCTATCAGATCGCGGGCGGAATCGACGGCAAGCGGAACGCCGCCATTGTCGGCTTGAATCACCGCTTCGCACTCGGTCCCGACTGGCGCTTCACGACGATGCTCGAACGTCGCAAGGGTGTGGGCGGTGCCAGTATCGGAGATCCCGTCCTCGCTTCGCCCTTCGAGCAGCCCGAGGAGGACTACACCGCAGTCGCCGTCGGTACCGAGTACATCCCCGAGACGAAGCCGTACCGAGTGTCCTTCCGTGCCGAGAACCGAGACGGGACACAGTCGGCTACGCGCCTGGCGACGTTGGCGGGAGACATTTCGTTCAACGCGTCTCTCGGACTCCTCTCCCGCCAGGACTTCGTGGAGCGCGACATGGCTGGCTCGCTCACGACGCTGTACACGCGCGAGCGTGCGAGTCTGTGGGGCCTGGCCTACCGACCGACCGGACGCGACGACCTCAACGTCCTCGTGAAGCTCGCCTGGAAAGACGCGATCAATCCGTTCGGGACCGGGGTCCTCGCGACCGACGGTGAAGAGACGCGACTCATCGGCTCTGTCGAAGCCATCTGGGCACCGAGAGCCGACACCGAATTCGGCGCCCGCTTCGCAACGCGCTCGACCCGTATGAGCACGAGTCAAACCGATTCGACGACGATGTCCACCAACCGGAATCAGACAGAGTTCCTCGGCGTTCGCGGACGCTGGTATGCGAACGACTGGGCAGGAGTCGAAGTCGAGGCACGTGGTCTCATGAGTGGGCTCGCTCCCGGCGCGATCTGGGATCTGGCTCCGAGCGTCGTGGCCCACCCGTTCGAAGCCCTCGAGATCGAGCTCGGATACCGATTCGGCGAGCTGCAGGATCCGGACTTCGCGATTCGGTCGGGCGATGGGGTCTTCATGACGATCGGGATGCGCGTCACGGAGGACCTCCTGGGATCTGCCGCTGACTTCTGGCGCTCGAAGATGGGAGGCGAACGGTGACGTTTCGCATCCCCGTCTGGGCGCTCTTTGCGGTGGTCGCGGCAACGGTGGCATCGCCCCTGCGTGCACAGTCTCCGGGTACGATCGAAGCAGGTCTCTTCGGGCAACGAACCGCATTCGACGAACAAACGGGGCTGACCTTCGGGACCGCTCCCGGGTTCGGGGGCAGCCTCGGCGTCTTCGTCCTGACCGACCTGGCCCTGGAAATCGGCAGCGCCTACACGTGGACTTCCGCATCCGATCCGTCGGCCGGCAATGCAACGTGGGTGCCGCTGCGCATTGGGGCGGCCTACCACTTCCCTCTCACGGACGACATTTACCCACTCGTCGGAGCGGGGCTGGTCCGGAATTCGTACTCCGGCGCTGTGGACGGCTCGGATACAGGACTCTCGGCGCTGGTCGGAATCAAGACGTACCTGAGCGAGAAGGTCGCTTTCCGAAGCGACCTGCGCCTGGATGCCATCTCGGACGCCTTCAACGGTGTCTCGAGTCATTCCAACTGGAGCTTCACGGCCGGGATCTCGATGGATTTCGGGAAGGGCCGCTACCGCGACACCGACGGCGATGGCGTGCGGAATCGCCAGGATTTGTGTCCAGCCACTGTTCCCGGCGTGCGTGTCGGGTCCGAGGGGTGCCGATTGGACGAGGACGGCGACGGGGTGTTCGATGAGGAAGACCTCTGCCCGATGACCCCGAGTGGCGTCGGCGTGGATTCCACCGGCTGTCGTTTGGATGGAGATGCCGATCGTGTGTTCGACGAGGACGACCAGTGTCCGGCGACGCCGGAAAGCATCGCGGTCGATGCCCTCGGCTGCCCGCTCGATACGGACGCCGATCAGGTGCTCGATTATCTCGACGCCTGCCCGGCGACACCGCTCGGGGTGTCGGTAGACACAAGGGGCTGTCCGTTGGACACTGATGGGGATCGGGTCGTCGACCAGCAGGACATCTGCCCTGGCACCCCGGTCGGAGTGGGGGTCGACGCCACAGGCTGTCGACTGGATTCGGACATGGACGGCGTCTGGGACGAGGACGACCGGTGTTCCGACCACGCCCCCGGCGTGACGGTCGGCCCCGATGGCTGCCCGGTCCTGTTCGAGGAGGAACAGGACGTCCTCGTACTCAGAGAAGTGACGTTCGAGAGCTGGAGTGCTGAACTGACTCCAGAGGCGCAGCACGTGCTGGACGAGATCGCAGAAGCCCTCGTCGTCCGGCCTGACGTGCACATTCGCGTGAATGGACACACAGATTCTGATGGCACGCGTGAACTCAACCTCAGCCTGTCTCAGGCTCGCGCGGATGCGGTCCGCGACTACCTGATCAGTCGGGGCGTGCCCGGAGACCAGCTAGAAGCCCGCGGCTTCGGCCCCGACGCGCCGATCGCGACGAACGAGACCCCCGACGGGCGGCGGCAGAACCGTCGCGTGGAGCTGGAACGCATCAACCTCGGTGGTGCGTAGCCGAGATTGCTCCGTCGTCGCGGCCCCTTTCTGTGACCGGCGGCTTCGTCAGCGAAGCTTCCGTGCGAGGGCGTACTGGAGGCAGAGCCAGGCGATCAGAGCCACGGTGAAGAGGCACAACCCTGCTGTGACGGGTGTGACGATCACCGTGACACCCTCCCACATGATTGCCAGCATGCCCTCGAGCTCAGCGCGCTCCGCCCCGGTGGCAGCCCGGGCTCCGATGGCAACCCGACCGAAGCCGATCACGGTCCCGAGAAGCCCGACCACGCTGGCCAGGAACCCCCATACGATCACCGAGTGGTGCGGAGCACCGGCAGCGGGCATCTCTCGCTGGATAGAGGCAATGGCGACACTCGCGCGAACAATGTCGACGAGCAGGACGACGCTCACGAGTGCGAGTGGGTACATCCAGGGGCCGAGCGTCGACAGGAAGTCCATAGAATCTTTGGTTCAGACCGGGTCACCGAGGTGCATGTGCGTCACATGAACACAACATGCAGCGCTTCTCCCTGGCTGGCGAGGAGCGCAGCGGCGACCATTTGTGGGGATCTCATGCCGGCTCTGCGCCAGTCCCCGAGGGAGCGTCAAGCGGCTCAGTTCCCCGGGGACGGACGAGAGTCGTGGTGCGTCACAAGCGGTCTAAGCGTGGCTACTGAAGTGCTCCTAGCGCCGCCCCTATCCCTTCATCGTCCACGACCGGGTGGATGGTCTGCTCCACCAGGTCACTCCACTGAATGATGTACTGAGTCACGGCGACCGGATCATCACTGTCGATCACGGCAAACCCTCGCCCCGTTCCCAGTTCATGCCACCGATGCACCATCGTCACACCGTCGGGCATTTCCGGACCACCCGCCATGAAGCGCTCGATGGCCGCGGTCATGTTCTCTTCCCTGATTCTGTAGCGCGTTATGTACCTCATCTTTGCTCCTTCTGGCGGAGGTTGGGTGGTCCTACTGGTGCTGCCTCACTTCTGGGTCGGCAATCGCCTCACCGGTGAGCCTTCTCTCGGACGTGAGATCGAGGAGTTCATCATCCGGCACAGCCAGCTTGTGGTCTGACTCCCAGATGAGCACGTGGTAGCTGCTGTAGTCGACAAGCATCAGCGCGAGACTCAGCGCGACCGCTACGCTCATCCCAGTACCGACTGATGGGAATGCGGCGATGGCCGCCACGGCCAGTGACAGGACGCCCGCTCCGATGCCGAACATCGTCCAGAATCCGCGCAGTCGGACGAACGCACCGCACTCCGCACACTGTGCGGTCGGCTTCATCCAGAAGACGTACGCGCGGTAGGACATCACGCGTCCTCCGCATACGTCGCAGTGAGCTGCCAACCCGACCCATCCCGATTACGAGGAGCAACCGCCCCGCTAGCCGAAGGCCTACGGGCGGCGTAGCTGGAACACTCTTCCGTCTGACATGGTCAGCGTCATCCCGTCATCACCGTTCCGAACGAAGGTGGCGGTCTGGTCGTTGTCCGGCCAGCGATTCATGTACGCCGCGCTATTCGCCATATAGGCCTCGTAGCGGATCTCACTGCCTTCGATCGCCACCCTGCCGGAGTTCGCAGTAAGCTCAGCATGGGAAGCGAGCCGATCGGCGTCCGTCGGCTCCTCTCCCAGTGACTCGCGAGGCTCGTCACCGCGGACGAACATCATGCTGTAGCTGCCATCCGAGGTGAAGAGGAAGACGCCCCTCTGATGACTCTCATCCTCGCTCGTGACGAGCCAGGTGCCCTCGATTCCCTCGGGGTGGGACGGTACCGCTACCCAGGCCACGAGAATCGCACAACTGAGCAGGACAGACGTGACGAGGGCGAATTTGGTGCGCATGAGGCGTCTCCGCTGAGGGTC
>JBDGVS010000036.1:0-12894 GCA_039585535.1 Gemmatimonadota bacterium
GTCTTCGACGAGGTGAGTGGGGGCGCAGACATCCTCCACTTCGGACGGGCTGAGGTGAACCCTCGTGCCTATCTGTCCTGGTTCAACTTCCGGGGTGCCGATCAGCAGAAGAAGGTCGGTGTGCTGTCAGGTGGCGAACGAAATCGGCTCCATCTCGCCAAGCTCCTCAAGGAGGGCGGCAACGTCATGCTCCTCGATGAGCCGACCAACGACCTCGACGTGGATACGCTTCGCGCTCTCGAAAACGCGATTCTCGACTACGCTGGCTGTGTCCTGGTCATCTCTCACGATCGGTGGTTCCTGGATCGCGTGTGCACGCATATGCTCGCGTTCGAGGGTGACTCGAAGGTCGTCTGGTTCGAGGGTAACTATCACGAGTACGAGGAGGACAAACGGAAGCGTCTCGGAGACGAAGCGCTGCAGCCTCACCGCATGAAGTACCGGAAGCTCGTACACGACTGATCAGAACGCTGTCCCGGCTGACCGGGGCTGCGTACTGTAGGCCCGTCGCTTCGACTCGGAGAAGCCGTTGGCCCGCAAGAAATCCAAAGGCTCGAAGAAAGCCCGCGCTCGGAAGGCGCGCGCCAAGAAGTCGGCTGAGGTTGAGGCGCCCGCTTCGACCCCGACGGAGGCCGAGCTCGAAGCTCCTGCCGAGTCTTCGGCCGATCCAACGGTAGAGCCAGTCGGCGCCGGCGAAGCGCCGAGCGAAGAATCCGCTCCCAGTGTGACTCCGAAGAAGAAGACCGCGAAGAAGAAGACCGCGAAGAAGAAGGCCGCGAAGAAGAAGGCCGCGAAGAAGCCGACCTCCGATGAGGAGGGGGCCGCGGAGAAGACTCCGAAGAAGAAGACCGCTTCGAAAAAGAAGGCCGCCTCCAAGAAGAAGCCGGAGAAGGCCGCCTCTGCCGCGAAGAGGCGCAGCGGCAATTCGAAGGCCGCAGCGCCGGTGGTAACGGCCCCGGAAGAAGCCCCGACCGAGGAACCAGTCGTCCTGGACGACGTGGACGAGGACCTGGCTGACCTCGTTGCCGCGGCAACGGCCACAGATGACGATATCGTCACGATCACGATCGATCCGGACGACGACCTCGACGATGCGGACGCGAGAGAGAGGCTCATCGCCGAGGCGCTCGCCTTCGTCGCGACTGAAGAGGGCGAGGCAGTCCCGGAAAACGCTCCGAGCGTGGAGAGCACGGCGCCCTCGGAAGCACCGGGCAGCGGCGACGCAATCGATCCAGAGACAGCCTCAACGGACCTCGACGAGGACACGGCAGCGCCGCCTTCGACCGCGAGCCCGGACGAGGAAGGTGCCAGCGACGCAGCTGATTCGGGCGGGCCCAAGATCACCGCCCAGGCCCTCCTCGCGCTCAGCGAAATCCATGCGGAAGGACTGGCCTCGCTACCCGAGGAGCTGATTCTCGACCTCGGGGAAGCCACCACCTCCGAGCAACGGGATCGCCTGCTCGCCGCGGCGCTCGCCCAGGTCGAGATGCAGGACGCGGTCTATCGCGTAAGTGCCGACACGAGCCAGACGCGAAACATCAAAGCAGGAATCGCTATCGGCGTCCTCCTGATCGCTGCCCTCGTCGGGATTCGTCCCCCGGGACTCCTCGTGCCGGACCCGCCAGCTTCGCTCACCCAGGCTGATCGCACGCAGGGTGTACGGGTGGCCCTCCTCCTGCAGGCGCAGCAGGTGGAAGCCTTTCGGGTCCAGGCGGGACGCCTTCCCAACTCGATCGCGGAAGTCGAAACGAGCCTCCCGGGGATCCGGCTCGTAAAATCGAGCAACCGACTGTACCAGCTCATCGCCTACACGAGCGAAGGCGAACCGATCGTCTACGACTCCGAGGTTCCGGCACCGGAGTTCGAGCGGCTGCGGCGCGAGTGGTCGACCACCCGTGATGGATCGTGAGGGGGCCGTCGTCATGAACCTTCGTCAGCTCACGCGTAGTGATGTCGCGATCGGTGCTGCGGTACTCCTTCTCATCTGGGCTGCTGCAGCCCCCACACTGAGCGCCCGCTCCTTTCGCTCTCTATCGGAGCGAGCATCCACTGACGTAGAGGCCCTGCGTGCGGCAGCCCTCGGTACGGTAGCCAGCACCGGCGCCTGGCCCACCGCTGCAGAAGCTGGCACGGCTCCCCCAGAGCTTTCCGGAGCGTATCCGGGTGACGCGTCTCTGACCTTCGATGGCTACACCCTCCAATGGGTCGGTCTCGCCGTAACCGATTACGAGGAGGCACCTCCGGTGACCTACGTCGCGCCCGATCCCGACGAGGAAGGCGATGAGGGCAGCGGGCTGATCATCGCCCCCGGTGATGCACCGCCGGACTCCGTTGGCCCCGAGATGCGGGCGGTCGCTAGGCAGATCGGTGCAGTCGTGCTCTACACGAGGAACGACGAACTGCTGGCCGACCTCCTGACACGATATGGAACGACGGTGTCGTACGTGCGGGACTCGGTATGGACGCTGGTAGTCGACGACAGGGAGACCAGCGGCCAGCCCTGACCCGGGGCTTCTGACTCCAGAGTCGGCCCGGGCCCTCCCCTTCGTCGGAAATCACGCAATCTTTCCTGTCCGTCCGCCTTCCCGGACCAAGGATTCGAGCCCCGTATCTCCATGATCAAGATCCATCGCCGCCCCGAACTCGGAGTCGCCGAGGTTCAGGCCGTTGTCCGGGACCACTACGGTCTCGACGGTTCGCTCACTCTTCTGCCCGGAGAGCGCGACCTCAACTTCCGACTCGACACGACCGAGGGCCGGCAGCTCGTCGTGAAGGTGAGCTCACCGGATGAGGTCGACGAGATTCTGGACATCGAGGTCGATCTCGTTCGGCACATCGCCGGAATCACCGATGGGCTCGCCGCAGATGTGATTCCGACCCCCGGCGGGGATCTGGTCGTACGCTACACCGACGACGCAGGACAGACGCAGCGAATCCGGATCGTCGAATACCTCGAGGGCGGGCTCCTGGCCGACGTGCGACCTCGCTCCGAGGCCCTCCTCTACGATCTCGGGCGGCGCCTCGCGGAGCTCGACAGTGCGCTTGGCGCCTACCCTGATCACCCTCCTGCCCGCATCGACTTCGATTGGGCGCTTGGTCGGTCGGGGATGGTCATGGAGCGCTGTCTCGATCTCTTCCAGGGGGAGGAGCTCGAACTGATCCGCGGCATCCTCGACGCGTGGCAGATTCGCGAGACCGACTTCCTTGGTCTCGGCTCGCAGGTAATCCACGGCGACGTAAACGATCACAACGTCGTCGTATCGGCGCCCGGCGACGGACCGCGGCGCGTGACGGGGATCATCGATCTGGGCGATGCGCACTCGGCACCGCGGGTCTTCGATCTCGGGATCACCATCGCGTATGCGATTCTGGGCACCGCCGATCCCCTGATGGCGGCCGCCGCAGTTACGAAGGGCTTCCACGAGCGGACACCGCTCAGCGAAGATGAGATGGATGTGGTCTGGGCCCTGACGCGGGCACGACTCGGCGCGAGCGTGAGCATCTCGCGGTGGCGCCAGCATCAGGGAGGTCAGGTCGACGGGTATCTCACCGTTTCAGAGCGTCCGGCCTGGGACATGATCCGCAGGCTTCACAACGTGAACCAGCGCTTCGCCGAGGGCGTGATTCGAGATGCCTGCGGAGTCTCGGCCAGCCCCCGGAGCCCCGCGCTCGTCGACTGGCTTGGAAGGCAAACGTTCGACCCGGTCATGACTCGACCGGAGTCCGACGCAGAGATCACCGTGCTCGATCTGAGCGTGGCCAGCCCCGATCTGAACGGGCGCGACACAGACGATACGGCTGACTTCACCCGTCGTGTTTTTCGACGGATGGAGGATGATGGGGCGTCATTCGGTATCGGACGCTACATGGAGCCGCGGGCCTTCTATCTCACCGACGTCTTCGCAGGACGCGAGGGGGATCCGCGCGAGCGGCGCACGATTCACCTCGGGATCGACCTGTTCGACCAGGCCGGCGCAGAGGTTCGTGCTCCATTGGTCGGACTCGTGAAGTCGGTGCGGGACAACGGGGCCGGGCTCGATTACGGACCCACGGTGATCCTGGAGCATCAGGGGCCAACCGGGCCGTTCTGGACGCTCTACGGTCATCTCGAGCGCACATCAGTAGAAGAGCTGGAAGAGGGCGCCGTGGTCGAGGCCGGGCAGCTGATCGCGCGCATTGGACCGTACCCCGAGAACGGCGATTGGCCACCACACCTCCACTTCCAGATCCTCACCGATCTCTTCGACCACGACGGAGAGTTCCCTGGTGTGGCGTCGCCGCGGGAGCGCAGTGTCTGGTCGTCGTTCTGTCCGGACCCGAATCTGATCCTCGGCCTCCCTGGTGAAACGACGTATGCGCAGCCCGCGGAGCTACAGGAGCGGAGGGCCGCAGCATTCGGGGAGAATCTGAGCCTCTCGTATGCCGACCCGATCCACATCGTTCGCGGCGTAGGGACCTTCCTCTATGATCCGCTCGGGCGGGCCTACCTGGATTGCGTGAACAACGTCGCTCATGTCGGCCACGAGCGGCCCTCCGTTGTTCGAGCCGGCCAGCAGCAGATGGGCGTGCTGAACACGAACACGCGGTACCTGCACGAGCGAGTGATCGAGTACGCGGAACGGCTGACGGCCCTGCTCCCCGACCCACTCTCCGTGTGCTTCTTCGTGACGTCCGGCTCCGAGGCGAATGAGCTCGCCCTCCGAATGGCTCGTGCTCACACCGGCAGGGACGGGGTGATCGCGATCGAGGGCGGATATCACGGGCACAGTCAGGCCCTCATCGACGTCAGCCACTACAAGCACGCCGCGCCCGGCGGCACCGGCGCGCCCCCGTGGGTTCGCACAGTTCCTATGCCGGACGAGTATCGCGGCCTCTACGGTCGCGACGTCATGGACCGGGCCGATCGGTATGCGGAGCACGTCCGTGCGGCGGCGTCCGAACTCGCCTCCTCAGGACACGAGGCCTCCGCGTTCATCGCCGAGAGCATCCTCTCGTGCGGTGGACAGGTCGAGCCCCCGGCAGGGTACCTGGCGTCCGCCTTCCGTCACGCACGCGCCGCGGGTGCCGTCTGTATCGCCGACGAGGTACAGATCGGCTTCGGTCGGGTTGGCAGCCACATGTGGGGCTTCGAGACCAGCGACGTGGTCCCGGACATCGTCACCCTCGGAAAACCCATCGGCAACGGTCACCCGATCGGCGCGGTTGTCACCACGCGTGAGATCGCATCGTCCTTCGCCAACGGGATGGAGTTTTTCAGCACCTTCGGGGGCAACCCGGTCTCGGCCGCGATCGGCCTCGCAGTGCTGGACGTCGTCGAGAACGACGGCCTGAAGGAGCACGCCGCGATCGTCGGAGGAACGTTGAAGGCGAACCTCGCGTCTCTCGCGATGCGTCACGACTGTATCGGCGACGTGCGCGGGCGCGGGCTCTTCCTGGGAGTGGAGTTCGTCAGCGACCGGATCAGCAAGACACCGGCCCTCGACATCGCTCGTTACGTAGTGAATCGCTCCAAGGAGCTCGGGATTCTGCTCAGCACCGACGGGCCCCACCACAACGTGATCAAGATCAAGCCCCCGATGACCTTCTCCCAGCAGGACGCAGAGCGACTCGCAGCCACGCTCGACACGGTCCTGGCCGAGGATGGTGTCACAGCCCGCACGGGCTGACGGAACCACCCTGGGAGCGATCGGGCGGAGTAGCCTCACCCCCCACGCAAGGAGGCCGGTAGACGCGTATGGCGAGGGCCCGAAGCCGGCTTCAGCTCCGCTGCTGAAGGCGAAGGGCCCTCGCCATACGCGACCTGCCCGCTAGTCCGTCACCATGCGGATCAGCCGCTGTAGCCGCTCCTTGTGCTGCTCCAGCTCCGTCACGAGCACGTTGAGTCGCTCGTACATATCTGCCGCCGGCTCCTGGTCGGAGCTCTGGGAGTTCCGGTACAGATAGTTCATCTGGTCACGGAGCATCGGCTGCGGATAACTCGTGATCGTCCGATCGGTGAGGAGCGCTCGCTCGATCTCCTTCAACTCCCGCTCCACGTCGGTGCCCTCGGCCACCCGCTCCTGGGCGCCCTGTAGTCGCTCGATGGTCGCGTCCGCATCTTCGATCGCGGTGCGCACCTCGATGCCCAGGTCGAACTGCGCCTGCAGATCGGCGACAGTCACACCGTCGGCCGCGACCCGTGGATCCATGAGTACCTGGAACGACCGCTCATGAGACACGCCATCGACCGTCACGCGAGCCATATACGTGCCCGGCACGACGATCGGACCACCACGCGCCGCTCCATTCGGACCTTCGACCGTGAGGTCCCACACGAAGCGGTTGAGTCCACGATCGAGCGTCGGGGCCATCGCGCCCGACTCACGCATGAACGGAGCCCGCATCCCCTGAGCGAGCTCAGAGGTCATTCCGCCTTCTGAGCTCACGAACGAGCGAACCGGCTGACCTGCTGCATCCATGATGTCGATCATCACCGACCCGGTACCGGCCGAGAGCATGTAGTCGAGCTCCGCACCGGCGCGTGAGTACTGCGGCTCGTCCGGATTCGACGGACCGAAGCCACCGAAGCCTCCACGCACTCGGACCGCATCCTCCGGCTGGAAGAAGAACGCGTCACCAGCCGCCATCGCTTCGTCGGCCTGACGGAGCGGTGAGAGGTTGTCCATGATCCAGAAGGCACGACCCATCGTCGAGATCACGAGGTCGGAGTCCTTCACTTTGATGTCGGTGATCGGTGTCCGCGGGAGGTTGAACTGGAACTTCTCCCAGTTCGCTCCGTCGTCGAACGAGACGAACATCCCGAACTCCGTCCCGGCGTAGAGCAGCCCTTCACGGACTGGATCCTCACGGACCGCACGGGTCGCGTGGTGCGCCGGGATGCCGTTGTCGCCTGGCGTCAGCAGCTCCCAGCTCTGGCCGTAGTCTTCCGTCTTGTAGATGAACGGTGTGAGGTCACCGAGCAGCGTCCGGTAGTAGGCGAAGTACGCCTTCCCACCCGAGTGCGGCGACGCATCGATCGTCTGGACACGGCCTTCCTGCGCCATGTCCGGCGGGGTGACGTCCGTCCAGGTCTGGCCACCGTCACGGGTGACCTGAACGAGTCCGTCATTGGCTCCGGTCCAGATGACGCCGGGCTCGACCGGCGACTCCTCGATCGCATACAGCACCGAGTAGTGCTCCTCACCCGTGATGTCACGGGTGATCGGGCCTCCGGATACCATCTGCCGCTCAGCACGGAAGGCAGTCAGATCCGGGCTGATCTGCTCCCAGTTCACACCCTCGTCGATCGTCTTGTGAACGAACTGCGAGCCGTGGTAGACGGTGTTGGGATCGTGTGGGGAAACCTCGATCGGAACGACGCGCTGAAAGCGGTAGTTCAGGTTGGCCGGGTTCTGGCCATACAGGTTCTGGAAGCCGACGTAGTACTGCTTCTCCTGCCCGGTGATCTGGTTGTACCGACCAAAGCGCCCTTTGCAGTTCGAGTACACAATCGTCGGGTCACCCGGCTTCGGCACGGCCGGCCCGGTCTCGCAACCACCGACGGCCTCCCAGTTGCCCTGGTGTCCGCCCTGTGAAGGCGTCCCGGGACGATTGCTCGGGACCCGAATCGTGGTGTTGTCCTGCTGACCCGCGTACAGCCAATACGGGAACTGGTCATCGATATCGACCTGGTACAGCTCCGCGGTGGGCTGGTTGAACTGCGTCGACCACGTGTTTCCGCCGTCGAGTGTGACGTTGGCGCCACCGTCGTTCGACTGGACCTGGATCAGAGGGTTGTCCGGGTTGATCCACGTGTCGTGGTTGTCCCCGTGCGGCGTCGATCGACGCGCGAACGTCGCGCCGCCATCGGTCGACTCGTAGTACCCCTCGTTGTTGATGTAGACGTGATCCGCGTCGGTCGGATCCGCCGTGACGCCCGTGTAGTAGAAGGGCCGATTCATGATGCCGCGCTGATTGCTCACGAGCTCCCACGTCTCACCGAAGTCGTCCGAGCGATACAGCCCCTCGTTCGGGTCGGTGGTCTCGACGAGAGCGTAGACCCGGTTCGGCATGTCGGCGGACACGGACAGGTCGATCTTCCCAATCAGGCCCGTCGGAAGTCCGGCGCTCTTGTACTCCCAGCTGTCACCGCCATCGGTCGACTTCCAGATGCCGTCCTCCTCACCGGAAGCTTCCATACCCGAGATGATCGTCCACGGCTGACGCTTCACACGCCACATCCCCGCGTAGATCTCGTTCGGGTTGGCCGGGTTGATCTCGACGTCGATCGCGCCGACGGAGTCCGAGGTAAAGAGCACCTGGTCCCAGCTGCGTCCGGCGTCGCGGGTACGGTAGACACCCCGATCCGGGCTGTTCGCCCATGGATTCCCGAGAGCCGCAACGTACGCGACATCGGGATTGTCCGGATGAACCTCGACCGCAGCGAGCTGGCCCATGTCGACGAGCCCGCGCCGCTCCCAGCTCTCACCCGCGTCACCCGAGTAGTACAGGCCACGGCCGATGATCACGTTCGAACGAATCCCGTCCGAGCCTGTCCCGACGTAGACCACGTTTTCGTTCGACGGCGCGACACGGATCGATCCGATCGAACCCGTCTCGAAGTAGCCATCGGAAATGGGCCGCCAGGTCGTCCCGTAGTCCTCGGTCTTCCACACGCCGCCGCCAGTGGCGCCCATGTAGAAGGTGAAGGGGTGGGCACGATGCCCCGCAACCGCGGTTACGCGTCCGCCCCGAGAGGGGCCTACGTTGCGGTAGGCGAGATGGGAGAACGTCTGCTCGACGCGGGACATTTCATCCTGCGCCTCGAGCGTGGACGACGTCACCCCCGCGTCGGCGGCGATTGCGAGCGCGACGGCGGCCGCAACCCCGGCAGCTCGGGTCGCGAAGTCGAACGAAGAACGAATCATGAGTACCTGCTCGGTGATGTTCACGGAGAATCCGGACAATGCCCGGAACGACGACGCGGGTCAATTAGCCACGTGGGTCAATCAAAGGACACGCGACCAATCAGTGGCGCTGATGATACTACCGGAGGAATCCGGTGGAGTTGCCGGAAGTGTGGACCTCAGGACCCGATGACGCCGTCGGCCCAGGCCACGAAGGTGTCACAAAGCTCGTCGAGCACCTCGTCGTCCGTGCGACCTGAACGCTTGAGGACATGGAAGCCGTGATCCGCTCCTTCGACCACATGAAGCCTCGGAGGCGGCCTCACGGTGTCGAGCAGCGGCCCCAACAGGTCGAGGTTGGCGAGCTTGTCGCGCGTGCCCTGCAGGAAGAGCATCGGGAGCTCCACATCCGCCAGGTGAGCACCTCGCTCGGACGAGTCGCGACCCGGCGCATGCAACGGAAAGCCGAAGAAGGCGAGGCCCAAGACTCGTTCGAGCGCTTCGGCGGACGCGGCGGTCGACGTCATGCGCCCGCCCATCGACTTCCCTCCAGCAAGAAGGGGGAGGTCGGGCGCGACCCGCACAGCTTCCGCCGCCGCAGACCGCACGGTCTTCACGAGCAGATGTGCTGGGTTCGGTGCTTTTCGCCCAGCCTCCATATACGGGAAGTGGTACCGGAAGGTGGCCACTCCGCGATCCGCGAGGCGCTCCGCACACCCCTCCATGAAGTGATGGTGCATCCCGGCCCCCGCGCCGTGCGCGAACAGGAAGAGGTAGCGGGCCTCTGCGGGTCGCAGGAGAAGGCCAGCAACCTCCCCGCTGGATTCAGACGCGACGAAACGATGCTCGGTCAGCATCCTGGTCCTGAGCTCAGTACCCGATGCCGATGCGAATGCCGATGCTCACAATCGGCCATATCTCGAGGTACGACTTCATGTCATCCTCGAAGTTGCCCGCTTCCGCCAGAAGTAGCTGGTCGAGCTCCTCTTGCGGATACGTGCCACCTTCGGCTTCCAGCGTGACCGGAGATGCGCCGAAGACCGCGGCACCCACGTCGATGAAAAGGCCGACACCCGGGGCGACGTGTCTGCCGAACCCGATCAGGGCGTATGCAGCCTCCGTGTCCATCTCGACCGTTCCGGTGAGCGTCCCGATCTGCGCAGGAGCCAGGAGCACACCGCCGATCGATCCGGGCTCTTTGAAGTCACCGCGAATCGACGGATCATCAGGCTTGAACAGCATCCCGCCGCCGATCCGGAACGCGGGATTCACGTAGAAGTCGAGCCCTACGTTATACCAGAAGTCCGGCGCCCCGAGCGTGACGGGAACGTCGTTGAACGTCGTGCTGGTCGAGACTTTCGAGATTCCCGCACCGCCCCGGAGGACCCAGCGCTCGGAGAACTCGATAGCAACTTCACCACCGAGCCCGAGCGTACCGACCCGGGGCGCGACACCGAATTGGGCGGATACGCCGGCGGGGAGACCAAGAGCAGCGAGAACGGCGGCTACCGAGACAGCGTGGCAAAGTCGACGATGGGTCATCCGAAGATCCTAACGGCGACGAACGCACCCGCGTAGCCGAGGAACAGCATGTAGCCGAACTGGAGCGCAGGCCACTTCCAACCGGCGGTCTCACGTCGCATTACCGCCACCGTCGACATGCACTGAAGTGCGAATGCGAAGAACACGAGAAGACCAATCGCCGCTCCAGGGGTGAGATCCCGTTTCAGGACGTCCTGCAGGGCGACGGCCTCTTCGTCCGCCGTCTCGACGCCGTAGATCGTACCAAGCGTGCCGACGATCACCTCCCGTGCGGCCAGCGACGTGACCAGGCCAACGCCGAAACGCCAATCCAGCCCGAGAGGCCTGATGGTGGGCTCGATCAGATGTCCGATCTGCCCGAGAGCACTCTGCTCGATGTCTGGCGGACCGCCGTCGACGCGGGGGAACTGCATGAGCGTCCACAGAACGATCGTCACCGCAAAAATGATCCGGCCCGCGCGCCGCAGGAAGATCTTGCTCCGATCCAGCAGGCGCAGAGCCAGTGTCCGCGGCGACGGAATTCGATAAGGCGGGAGCTCCATGAGGAACGAGGTGGGATTCGCCTTCAGCAGTGTCCTCTTGAGAAGAAACGCAGTCCCCACGGCAGCGATGATCCCGAGGGCGTAGAGGCCGAGCAGGACGGCCGCCCGCTTGCCCACAAACGGTCCGAGAAGTCGCTCATCCGGAATGAACGCTGCGATCAGCAGAGCGTACACCGGCAGCCGCGCCGAGCAGGTCATGAAGGGCGTCACGAAGATCGTAGCGAGTCGATCTCTTTCGTCGTCGATCGTGCGCGCGGCCAGAATCGCGGGGATCGCACAGGCGTACCCCGACAGGAGCGGCAGGAACGCTCGTCCCTGTAGTCCGACCCGGTACATCATCCGATCCGCAATCACGGCGGCGCGCGCCATGTATCCCGAGTCCTCGAGAATTCCCAGGAAGAGGAAGAGGATCAGGATCTGCGGCAGGAAGATCACGACCGATCCGACTCCAGCCCACACACCGTCGACCAGGAGTGATCGGTACCACGTATCGGGGAGCGTCGAACCCAGCCAGTCACCCGACCAGCCGATGAAGAAGTCGATCCCGTCCATGAGCGGGACAGCCCAGGTGAAGATCGACTGGAAGACAAGAAGCACCACTCCGAGAAAGATCAGCGGGCCCCAGACTCTATGGAGAAAGTACGAGTCGAGACGGTCGCTGAGGGCGGATGGACCGGGCGGTACGAAGTCCGCCTGATCGACGACCTCACGCACGAGTCTGCGCCGTGCGGCAAATGCGTCGACGACAGGAAGAGACGTACCTGCTTTCACATTCGTCAGCGTGCGCTCTACCCGAACCGCGCCTCCCGGCGTGGCCTGAACCTTGCCCAGATACGAACGGACGGCCTCGACCCCCAGGCCGGTCCGCGCACTGGTCCGAAGGATGTCCACACCGAGTCGTTCGGCCAGCGCGACGTCGTCGATCCTGCCGCCGCGCGCCTCCAACTCGTCGCACATGTTCAGGACGAGGAGCGTCGGTAGCTCCAGCCTCAGAACCGGCTCGACCAGCATCAGCTGGTTCTCGAGTCGGGTCGAATCGACGATCAAGACCAACGCGTCGGGCGCCCGAATGCCTTCCACCTTCCCTTCCAACACATCCTTCGTGACGCGCTCATCCAGAGTCCGCGCCGAAAAGCCATGCACACCCGGGAGATCGACCAGATCGAGCTCACCACCAGACGGGAGGCGTACCTGACCTACGTGCTTCTCAACCGTGACGCCCGGGTAGTTGGCGACCTTTTGACGAAGGCCGGTCAACTGATTGAAGAGCGTCGTCTTCCCAGAGTTCGGAGGACCGACGAGTGCGACGAGCGGAAGGTTCGCCGTGCCAGCTACGAGGGCGTCGGTGCCGGAATCGCGCCGAGAGGCGGGGTGCAGCTCATCCAATGCAGGAAAGCTGCCTCAGCCGGCGTCGTTCAGGCTTGAGAGGATGCGGACGCAAAGGCAGTCGGCAGTCTCGCGGCGCAGCGCCAGCAGAGATCCATCAACCGACACGATCGGGTCACCGCCCGGCGATGACCGCACCGGGCAGATCCGGCATCCAGGCAGCACGCCACGCTCGAGGAGCGGCTCGGCCAGCTCAGGCGGCAGGTCGATGCTCACCAACTCGACTTCCTGACGCATGGGGATATCCCCGAGCCGGAGGTCCGGCTCGCTGCGCTCAGCGTCGTTGAGGGTGGGCAATGCCTGCACGTGGTGCTCGCTGCGGATGAAAATGAGTCTCAACCAAGGTATACACGCCGGTCGAGGCGCGAAAGCGGCCCGGCCACAACGCCGGGCCGCGAACGCCTGAACTCAGATGACTACGGCTGGACCTCGTGCATGTGCACATCCTGCTGCGGATACGGAATGGAGAGACCGGCCTTCTCGATGTTCTCCTTGAGCGCGCGAGTCAGGTCCCAACGCGCATCCCAATAGTCTTCCTT
>JBDGVS010000037.1:0-12816 GCA_039585535.1 Gemmatimonadota bacterium
TCCTCGTCCGTGAGGCTCTCGAGCGGACGTTCGGCAGGAAGCGGACTCACATTCTCGAAGTTCACATTGATCATGTTGTTTCCCCGTGACCGAGCCAAGCGCGATTCAGATCCAACTTCACTGACCGGTAAGGTACTTCGCTTCTTCGATCTGTTCAAGGGCTGTACAGCGCGAATGTTGACAAAACTCGTCCGGCGCCACACCCCGTCACGGGTGCGTAGCTTTACGGATCTATTGTAGTCGGGCGGTTTTCCAGGCCAACCAGGGTACCGCCCTCGGAAAAGCCGGCGTACAACGCTTGTTCAGGTTCTGGGATCATATGCTTCGACTCGAGCGCCTCGTCAGCGGCGCGATCCATTTCGGCGGTCACATCCTGCTCGATCCCCGTGAGTGCGTCCTGCGGGACACCCTTCTCCCCTAACCAAGCCTCGAAGAGGCCGATCGGATCCCGACGACCCCACGCCGCGAAGAGCTCCGGCGGAAACGCTTCCCGTGCCTCACGCTCGTCATGCGTCGCGTGCCCGCCCATGCGGAAGGTGTCCGCCACGATAACGGCCGGACCGTTGCCTTCCCGACACCGCTGAACGGCGAGCCGGGTAGCGGCGTATACGTCGAGCACGTTGTTGCCGTCGCAGATCTCCGCGTCGATGCCGTACATCGCGCCCCAGGCGTGCAGGTCGCCGATTCCATGGGTCGTGGCCCGGGTGCCCAGGGCGACCTGGTTGTTCTGAATCACGAAGACGACCGGGAGGTTCTGGACGGCGGCCAGGTTGATCCCTTCGTGAGCGGCCGCGCATTTGGTGGCGCCGTCTCCGATCCACGTCATGGCCACACGATCCTCACCACGGTTGCGGAAGGAGAGCGCGATCCCTGCCACGATCGTGACGCTGGTCCCCATGTGACTGATCGGCTGGATGATTCCGCCGGCCATGTCTCCGATATGCAGGTCACGACCCGCGCTGGGCGAGTCGGACGTTGCCAGATATCCACGGTACATGTCCGACAGCGGCATGCCCATCATGTGCAGAGCGCCAGCATTTCGGATCATTGGAGACACTACGTCGCGGGTCGGATCGAGAGCCGCGACGTTACCAACCGTGACGGCCTCTTCGCCCGTTCCGAGCCATGCCTTGGAGATGACTCCGGTACGGACCCAGCGCTTGAGGCCGATGTCGTGGAGTCGGGTGCGCAGCAGGTCGCGATAGAGCGAGAGAAGGTCGTCTTCCGACAACGCGGCGATGACCGATGCACGGGCGGGATCGGCCGAGACCGTGGCTCCGAAGGCATGGACGAGGCCTGGGTCAGGCTCCCATGCGACGTACTCGGGCGGGTCGAATGCGCGGTATCTCTTCATGCCGCGAAAGGTACGGAAAGCCCCCGGGCGGGGGTACCGATCAGAAAGGCGAAACGGGGGAGGCGCAGGGTCTCGATGGCACGAAGAACCAGCCCCCCCAGGGTGGGCCAAAGAGAACACCTCCACACTCCCCCGTCTCTACCGGCCGAAGCCGACACGACTATATAGGTCATGAATTTCGGGGTGTCACTCTCATATTGGTACGTTTTGGGAATTGGCTGAATTCAGCCTCCCAAACGGGCGGGCCCGTGCTCGATCGACTCCGTTGCCCGCGGTCGCCGGACGGTCGAGATTACTCGGTCACGCTCCCCACCCAACCGAAGAGGCGTCGTTGACGCAGCCCGCGCCCCACGCCTCGGACGGCTCAGGATCCCGTCGTCGGGTTCAGGCCGTGGTGGCTCTGCGCCTCCTCGAGGTCATGCGGGACATGGATCTGCCTCCGGAGGTGCTTGAGGAGGAAGATCCTACGCAGACGATCCCGCGGCGTTTCGGGTTGAGTGATGTGGTCGAGCGCCAGATTCGTCAGTTCCGCGAGGATGTGAAGAAGCGGGTTCGGCTCACGGATCACGACGTGAGTGGGCTCTTTCGGTTCGTGATCCGGAGGCCTGACGGCGCTCAGGTCTTTCACCGTGTCGGTCGGCTGCTCGCCGGACTGGATCGTCCCTCCCGTGGCGTGCGGATGCTTCCCCGCTCGGTGCAGTACCGGGTGGCACGGGTCCGAACGAGACGAAAGCTCAAGAAGCTCTTCGGTCGTCAGATCGGGGGATTCGGCCGTCCCCCGTTCGTGATAGAAGGACGCGGGCTTCTGTTTATCGAAGCCGATCCTGGTGGCGATGCATGTCACCTCCTTTCGGGCTTCGCTGAGGAAGTCCTCGCGCAGACGCTGGGTGGTACGGCTGAGGTGAAGCACACCCTCTGTCAGGGTCGGCGCGACGAACTGTGCCGGTGGGAGGGAGAGATGGTCGAGGAGGCGGCGTCCGTGGCACCCGAAGTCGAATCGTCAGGCGATGAGGACTCGGTGCACCCGGAAGATGCAGAGGTCCTGGACGACCGTACGGCCAGCTGACCGCGCGGCGGTCGCGGCATCGTTCGCGACCACGCCGGTCTGCAGCCAGATCGCTGGCTTTTCCGGACGCTTCAGCGCGGCTTCCACGACTTCCGCTGCCACGGCGGACGGGCGAAAAACCAGAACGAGGTCGACCGGCTCTTCTACGTCCGCCAACGTCGGGTAGGATCGTCGTCCGAGTAGGCGCTCTGCACTGGGGTTCACGGGAATGACGTCGAACCCCTTGGCTGCCAGGTAGGACGGAACGCGCCGTGCGGCCTTCTCGAGGTAGCGGGACAGGCCAACCACCGCGATGTGCTGCACATCCTGGAGGAGTGCGGCCAGCGCTTCTGGCGACGGGTTGTCGCGGTCCGAGGACGCCTTGAGGAGGCGTCGCAACTCTCGATCTCTATTCACGATTGGCGAGGGTAGGCACTCGCTCGCGGATCCCGCAACCTCCAGCGCGGAGCGCCGTTGCCCGCTTCGGGGGCCGGTGCGAAGATTCGTGCCCGTGTAACACCCCTTTCCGAGATCGACGCCATGGATCCCCTCCTTACCGCGATCATCGCGTTGCTCGTCGGCGCCGGCGCCGGTTTTGGCCTGGGGCGCGGCATTGGCCGAAGTGCTGGTCTGGAAGCCGGCCGAGCCGCGGGTCTCCGCGAGGGACGCGCCGCAGGCCTTGAAGAGGGCACCGCAGTCGGCCTGGAAGAGGGCCGCAGCATGGGGCTCGAAGAGGGGCACTCCGACGGACAGCTCGTTGGCTTCGATGAGGGCCGTGCCGCCGGATTGACGGAGGGACGGGAGGCCGGGCGTACCGAAGGACGTGCCGAAGGGCGTGCCGCCGGTCGCGAGGAGGGAAGGAAGGCCGGATTCGAGGAAGGCAGGCGAGCCGGGCTCGAGCAGGGCAAGCAGACGGGCCTCGCGGAAGGTCGCGGCGAATACGAGGCGGCTCTGCGCTCCGTAATCGAGGCCGTGAAGCGGGGTCGTGCGCCCGAGGGACTCGAAGCCGGGAGTGCCGAGGCGGAGCTTCACGAGGCGCTGTCAGTGGGCTGGGCTCCGCGTGAAGTCGAACGAGAGGCTGCCATGCGCGAGGCCGTGATGCGTGTGAGCGCCTACCTCGGACGCGCGGTGCGTGAGCCACTCGACGGGGCGCCGGCCGAAGCCGATGCCGCGGAGTTGCGCGAGCGGATCGATCGGGCCCTCGGCGCGCTTCAGGATCTCGACTTCTTCATCGAAGAAATCGAGGAGCACCGTGAAGGGCAGGATGTGGTCGCTCTGGTGAGAACGGTATCGCGCGACTTCGCCGCTGATCACGAGGTTGGGGTTCGCCTCATGCTTTCCAGTCCGAATCTTCACGCTGCCGTGAACGCTCCGGCCCTGCTCGACGCCCTCTACCTGATCCTTCACAACGCGGCACGTTTCGGCGGAGGCAGCACGGTGGATCTCTCCGTGGCCGGCGAAGGTGGAAGAGCGATGATTACGATTCGCGATCGCGGAGAAGGCTTTTCCGAGGAAGCCTTTGGGCGTGCCTTCGACCCCTTCTACTCGACGTCGGACGAGGGTCTGGGGCTGGGTCTGCCCCACGCGCGGAAAGTCATCGAGGCGATGGGCGGGGAGATCGACCTGCGGAACGTCCCGGATGGTGGGGCCGAAGTGGAGATCTCCTTCCCCGCTTCCTGAGGGTCCGCCCGCAGGCATTTCAGGGGCGGCGGAAGCGGCCTACATAGCTCCGCCTGGCGGAGCGACCGCGATCTCACCCGCGGCGATCTCGTCGTCGGCTCTCGTGGTCGCCCCGACTCCGACAACGCCGAGCACTACCAGCCCGATTCCGACCCAGCCGAGTGGCGTGAGCCCCTGCGATAGCAGCAGCGTGGCGAGCACGCCGGCGACGACGGGTTCTACCGCAGTGGCGATCGAGGCCCTGCTCGCGTCGATGCGGGAGAGTGCGTCGAAGAAGAGGAAGTGGGCGACCGCAATCGTCAGCAGTGCGAAGAGCAGAAGGAGTATCCAGGCCGAGCCGGAGTCGGGCCAGACAACGGGTCCGCTCGTGGCGGGAACGACGACCGCGAGGAATGCGCACGAGCCCAGCGTGCTGTAGACGACGGTGGGGATGGATCCGTAGCGTGGAGAAGCGAAGCGGCCGAACAGCGTATACGCGCCATAGCTCAGCCCTGCGAGCACACCCCATCCGAATCCGGAGGAGCCGAAGGTCGTCGTGACCTCCTCCGCGCCCAGCACCGAGAGCCACACTCCACTCAATGTGATCGCCAGAAGTGCCAGGCGGGTCCGGTCCGGCCACTCACCCAGCAACGGACCGGACGCTGCCGCCACGACCGCGGGCGCCAGATAGAGCATCGCGACGGTTGAAGGGACGCCGACGGCATCCGTGGAGAGTTGATACGCGATCTGAAAGACTCCTACGGCGAGCCCGCCGCCGAGTCCCAGAACGGCGAGTCCGCCGAGGTCGATGCGAAGGGACTTCCAGCGCGTGGCAGCGACCACCACCAGGAGGATCGCTCCCCCGACGAGTGGGCGGAGCAACGCGAGACTTTCAGGTGGAAGACCGAGTCGAAAGAGGTTGACTGCGAAGATCCCGGAGGAGCCCCACAGAGAGGCGGCCGCGACGGCCTCCGCATACCCGAGGACGCGGTCGCGACGAGTCGCGCTCACACGTACCCGTAGACCTGGTAGAGCAGGATGTAGACGAGTAGCCCCGTGACCGAGACATAAGCCCAGACGGGAAAGACGAAGCGCGCCAGTCTCTTGTGCTCATCGAAACGCTCCGCGCGCACGAGCCAGAGCAGGCGGAGTACGAAAGGAAGGACGAGTACGGCCAGTACCATGTGCGTCCCGAGGATCGCGAGATAGACGACCCGAGCCATTCCCTCCCCGGCGAACTCGTGGGTTCCGGTGAGCAGTACGCGCGTCACGTAGAAGACGAGGAATAGAGCGGACGCACCTACTGCCGTGAGCATCGCGCGGCGATGGCTGTCGATGACCTTCCGGCGGATGAACACGAAGCCCGTAGCGAGCGCGATCGCGCTCGCTGCGTTCAGACTCGCATTCACCATTGCGAGCAGGTCGCCCACCTCGGTGGAGTTCATTGAATCAGACCCCTGTGGAGATCGAGCCGTGTGTGCTGCCGGAGGCAACGTCGGCCGCTCGGCCACCGAAGGTTGCGATGGCTACGAGGCTCACCAGGAGCATAGCCGCCACGAGTGTGTGCAGCGACACCGGCGGTACTGCAAGAATGGTGAGGACGGAAGCAACGCCGAGGGCCACCTGCACGAGTACGAGGACGGCGGCGGCTAGAGCCCATCGGCGGACGCGCTCCGGCACCTCGCTCCGGTAGACCCAGACCACCAGCGCAATGACGGCGGCCGTGGCGACGATTGCCATCACGCGGTGGAAGAAGTGCGACTGGATCTGGATGTTCACCAATGGCGGTACCACCTGCCCAAGGCAGAGCGGTACATCCGGGCAGGACATGCCACCGTCCGTGTGTCGCACCAGCGCCCCGATCACGGATTGGCCCAGCACGAGCCCGGCACAGACGGTCGCGAAATTCTTGAGGCGCTGTCCTACGCCGGGGCCGAAGCCCTCGATTCGGTTCGGATTCGACCCCATCGGGTCGCTTGCATCCCGATCGGCCGCCCCGTGGGTCGCGGCGGCAAGAAGCGTCGCCAGCGCCAGGAAGCTGAAGGCCAGCGTCAGGTGCGTCGTCGAGACGAGGTCGGGGAGCTGATAGATGACCGTGAGCCCTCCGAACACGGACTGGACCACGAGGAGCGCCAGTCCGGCGAGACAAGCCTTGAAGATCCAGGGCCGGTCTCCTGCTTCACGCTTCACCAACCACGTCGCCAGGAGCCACATCATCACGAGGCCGCCCGCGACGAGGCGATGGAGGTGCTCCCAGAAAACGCCACCCGTCATCTCCGGCACCATGGTGCCGAAGCAGGTGGGCCAGTCCGGACATGCCAGGCTCGACTCGGTGGCGTGCACCACCGAACCCAGAAAGAGCAGGGTCAGCGTCCATGCGACCGTGGCCTTGAATGCTCTCGGGTGAAGCATCGCCTGCCCTCAGTCTGCGCCGACAGGCTCGGCAGCCGATGCCGGAGTCTGCGACTCGGCCTGCTCGGCTGCGTGGGCCTGCTCGATCTGTTGCCGGTACGTATCGACCGAAACGACGCCGTCTTCCAACCAGGTGAATTCACCCTTCAGGAAGCGTCCGGCCACTTTGGCGGTGGCCACGTCGTCGTTACGGAAGATGCCTCGGAAGCTGGCCGAGATCCGTCGCCGTGCTTGTCGGCAGAATGCGTCGGCCAGAGCTTCAGCGCCCTGCGCGTCGGCGCCTCGCGCGGCGAGTGCCCGGGCATGGAGGATCGTGGCCGTCATGACCATGAGCTCGGCACCGATATCGACGACGCGCCCGAGAACGGCCTGACGACGCTCGAGTCCGGGCCCGAACCGAACCATCGTGTAGAAGGTGGAGCGGGCGAGCTTCCGGGAGGTCCGCTCGACATAGCGCAGGTGCTTCGCGAGCGACCCATACGACGAGTAGCGCGGGGGGAGGCTCCAGCCGAAGAAGCGGGTGGGGAACCACCAGGCATAGAAGAGGCCCGACTTCACGAGCGCGGAAAGCTTTGCGCCGATGGGGGCCTTCGGATCGATCAGATCACCGGCGATCGAGAAGTGTCGGTCGACGGCTTCCCTGGCGATGAAGAGACGCATGATCTCCGAGGAACCTTCGAAGATCGTGTTGATCCGCATGTCTCGCAGCGCCCGCTCGATCGGGTACGGAGTCTCCCCGCGGTTGAGCAGCGACTCGTGCGTCTCGTATCCGCGGCCGCCACGCACCTGCAGGGCATCGTTGACGAGGCTCCAGCCGGTCTCGGTGCCCCACATCTTGGCGACGGCAGCCTCGAGCCGGATGTCGAACTTCCCAGAGTCCGACATCGATCCGATCAGCTCCACCAGCGCGTCGAGCGCGAAGGTGTCGGCGGCCATCTTCCCGAGCATCTGCGCGATCGCATCGTGCTTCCCGATCGGCAGACCCCACTGGACGCGACTGCCCGCCCAGTCACGCAACATTTCGAGCGAGGTTTTTCCGGCGGCAGCGCAGAAGGCCGGGAGCGCGAGGCGTCCGGTGTTGAGGGTAATGAGCGCCAGCTTCAGCCCCTTTCCCTCACCCCACAGGAGGTTCTCGCGGGGGACCTTCACGTTGTTGAAGTGCAGGATCCCATTCGATAGCGCGCGGAGGCCCATGAAGGAGCACGTCTCTCCGATCTCCACCCCTTCCCAGTCGGTTTCGACGATGAACGCTGTGATGGGCTTGCTCCGACGACCCTCCTGCGCCGGTGTCTGTGCCATGACAACGATGATCTCAGCACGGGGACCATTCGTCGTCCAGAGCTTCTCCCCGTTCAGGATCCAGTGCGACCCGTCCTCCGAAAGCTCGGCGGTGGTGGCCATGTTCGCGGGGTCGGAGCCGACGTCGTGCTCCGTCAGCGCGAAGGCCGAAAGAGCTCCCTTCGCGAGCCGCGGCAGATAGCGATCCTTTTGCTCCTCTGTCCCGAACTTGATGAGCGGACCCGGCACCCCAATGCTCTGATGAGCGGAGAGGAATGCACCGGTGGAGGAGCACCGCGAAGCAATGATCGCGAGCGCCCGATTGTAGGACACCTGGGTGAGACCGAGTCCGCCGTACTTCTGCGGAGTCTTGATGCCGAAGGCGCCGATCTCGGCGAGTCCGTCGAGCACCTCCTGTGGGACCCAACCCTCACGGTCGTGGCGGTCGCCGTCGATGTGGTCGCGCGCGAACACTTCGAGCTTGGCGAGGAAGGCCTCGGCGCGCTTTCGCTCTTCCGGATCGGGCTCCGGTATCGACTCCATGACGCTCAGATCGAGCTTCCCCTCGAACAGCATGCGGGCGAAGGAGTGCTTCTCCCAATCTTGTTCGCGCGCCTGCTCGGCGACCTCACGGGACTCGTGCTCGGTGGCGAGCTTCTTGTTGTCTGTCATGGCGCTTCGTCCTTCTGAGCGGCCCCTGTGGGGCGGTCGGAAACCGGGCTCGAAATCTAACAGACGCCGATTCTTGTTGCGCCTGTTCGGGTGGCTACCCCAGAAGAAACTCTGAGATCTCGTCGGCGCGAGCTTCAGCGTCCGCCTCTCCGATTTCCATCAGAGCCTGCAGGTAGTCGGGCTGAAAGAGGATGAGGCTCAGCACGTCGGGGCTCTTCGTCTCCCTCGTCCCCAGCCCCCGCGTGAGGAACCGGATCGAGCGGGGAAGCTGAGCTTCGAACTGCGAAGAGAGTCGCCCCAGATCCACGGACGGGCGCAGCACGAGGAGCTTTACTGGCTCCAGGCCGTGACGGTGCTCTTCCGGGAGCGCCTCCAGGAGGCGATTCAATCGCTCGAGCCGGAGTGCATCGTTGTCGAGAAGGTCGAGGAATACCGCGTTGAGCAGCACGCCCGCGACCTGGGCCGGCGGCGGATACCCATGGATCTGTTCGCCCGCGGCTTCCCGGGCGGAACGGGGGTATCGGTTCGAGATCGCAAGGATCCGACGTGCGCCGAGGTGGAGCACGGGCGACAGCGGCGCGGTCAGCCGAATGCCACCATCGCCGTACCACTGGTTACCCAGCTGTATGGCAGGGAAGAGGAGGGGCAACGCGGCGGACGCCATGATGTGGTCCACCGTGATCGTCGCGTGCTCCGTCAGACGCTGCGGCCGCTCCCACGGCTCGATATCGCGCCCCTGCAGCCAGGTCACAGACGACCCGGTGGAGTAGCTCGTCGTGCTCAGAGCCAGTGCCTTCAGGCGACCGTGCTCCAGATTGTACCGGACACCGGTAATCTCGCCGTCTATCGCGTGCAGAGACTCAGCGAGGTGCGTCCGGAGTGGCGATGTGTCGACCAGCCCGCGTACGTGGATGCGGCCGCCACGCAGGCCCCCGCCGCCGAGCTGTCGGAGCCATCGCACGCTGTTCATGGCGAGGGAGCTCGGATCGACCCGAAAGACGTGGTCGACGGTGAGGCCGCTCCACAGGTGGGAGAGTTCCTCTACAGCCTGAAGGAATGTCCCGTGGTGGGACGCCAGCAGCGACGCGTTGATAGCCCCCGCTGACACGCCATGGATGTACGGGATGTGCAGCTCTGGGAAGCGGCTCGCGAGGAAGCGCAGGAAGCCGACCTGGTACGCAGCGCGTGCGCCTCCACCACCCATCACCAGGCCGAGATCACCCGGACCGTTGGTGGGGTTTGCGGCGGCCGAAGACTCGAGCGGAGGAAGCGGGGGAGGCGGATTCATCGATCGAGGCCCTCCGGTGAAGCGGTGATCAGCCGACGATAGGGCGTCCGATCGCCATGATACCGGCGACGACCATTCCCAGAGCGACGACCGTGCCTACCAGATGCGGTCCGTACGAGCGCTGATCGTCCGGGCGCCGCTTCATGACCCCATGTACCACGTGGGCCACGGCGGCCGCGAGCACCATCATGAAGATGTGCCCACCGAGTTGTGGGTAGAAGCTTCCGGTGAAGATGTTGGCAAAACCCAGGACGACGGTGAGGTCGATGACGCCTGTGAATGCTGCGGACAGCACCCTCATGCGTTTCTCATAAGGGCGCTTCGTCACGAGCCCGTACGCCGAGTAGGCGATGACGATGAGCCCCATCAAGAGGACCAGGTAGCGAAAGCCGGAGTGCGCGTGGAGAAGCATGGCAGGGTCGGTTCGTTCGGGATCGATAGTAGGCCGGACGTTCTGTGAGAGCGGCGTCCGGCTCGGAATCTAGTGCGAGGACTGCAGATCGAGGTCGAGTCGGCCGTCAGTGACCGACACTGCTACCGGCTCGTCGAATCCTTCCTCCACGGTCCACACACGGACTTCATAGTCGCCGGATGGAATCTCTCCGAGGGCGAAGGCTCCGTCCGATTCGGCGAAGACGGCGTAGGGCGTGTCGCTTGCGAACACGAATGCGTTCATGCCGGGGTGCATGTCGCACAGAATGTCATAGCCGCCTGGCTCGCTCAGGACGAGAGAGAGTTCGTCTCCGGAATTGGCATCCTCATTGAGAAGGGACTCCCCGTCAGCCAGACGGCGCACGTGAACATTGTGCGCGAGTGCTCCTTCGCTGTTCGTGAAAGCGATCTGGGCTCCCGCAGCGACCACCAGAAGGGTCGGGGAGAACGCGAGACCGAACTGATCGATCTTGGGGTTCGGAGGCATCGAAGCGAGCGCACTCGAAGTGATCGGGGTGGCTTCGTCCAGAGGTCGTAGCGTCACGATCGCAGGCACGAAGCCCGAGATCGCCGGGGCCATGCCGTATACGCCCGGTGCGTTTTCCAAATCGACATCAGCGGTGGCATCTCCTCCATCCGGCGACGCCGACCCGCCGCAGGCGGCGAGTCCGAGGCACAGGATCGCGATCAGTCGCCTCATGGTCGCGGCAAAGGCCCACGAAGGGCCTCCTCGACGAGCCGACGTGCCTCGTCGACCTCCGCTCGCTGGCTCGGCGTTGGCGGATACAGGGAGCCCGGCCGGACCGCGCTTCCGTTCAGCGCGTCGTAGGCCTCCTCCACCTTGTCGTATGCCGTGCGCAGCTGGCCTTCCGGGCTACGCCCGTCGGCCTGCTGTCCTCGAGAGGGGCCACCGACCGAGAAGCCTGCGCCGCGCTGTGCTCTCTCGATCTGGTCCAACAGGTCGAGAGCGTCGAGCATGAAGCGCTCTCGCTCCTCGTACATCGCCTGCGTGATCGGCATTTCGGGGTCGCCCCGCACCTCGACGTGCGCAGCCCCGCGTTCGCTCCCGGACTCGATGATGAGCTCGTACTCGCCCGGCGAGACCCAGGGCCCCCACGGATCGATCGGGCGTGCGAGGACCGGGCTGTCGTGCCGTGCCCATGAGCCCGAGACGTCGGGGCCTCCGTGTCGAAGATCCCAATTCACGCGGTGGGTGCCGACCGTGCCCGGCACGGACATCTCACGGACCACGGCGTTATCTGCGACGCGCACCACCCGCATCGTTGCCCGGGTACCGGCCGCCTCGTTGATCCGGTAGGTGACCTCCACTCCGTTGACCGGGTTCGTGCCCGCGAATTTGTCCTGGCCGCGGTACGACGTGTCCTTTTTCCACAGCTTGATCGTCCCGAGGGGGGCGGAGAAGACCGTCACCGGCGCCGTAGCATCGGCCCATTCGGCGATCGCGCGCGTATCGTCGAGGATCCAGACGCCCTGTCCGTGCGATCCGATCACGAGGTCCTTCTCGCGCGGGTGAACGACCATGTCGTCGTAGTTGGTGGTCGGCAGGTTGGGAACCTGTGCCCAATTCGCGCCGGCGTCGGTGCTCGCGAAGACGTGGTGCTCCGTGCCGAGGAAGAGCGTGCTCGGATTGTCGGGGTGTTCGACGATGACGTTGACCGAACCCATCTCGGGGAGTGTCGTGTGGAGGGGCTCCCACGACGTCCCGAAGTCGAGCGTCCGGTACACGAAGGGTCGGAAGTCGCCGTCGCGGTGGGCGTCGAAGGTCGCGTACGCGATCCCGGCCCCCGCGGACGATGCGACGACCCGGCTCACGTAGGTTCCGTCGGCGACTCCGGGCACGTTGCCCGACACCTCGGCCCAGGTCGTCCCGCCGTCGCGGCTGACCTGGAGATTGCCATCGTCGAAGCCGATCCAGAGCACGGCGGCGTCGAGGGGAGACTCGTCGAGGGTGACGGCCTCGCCGAACGAGCTCGTGCCGTCGTTTCGCGAGATCGTGATGTCGCTGCCATATACGCCCATGATCTGGACGGTGTCGCGATCGACCTGACGGGTCATGTCTTCCGAGGTGGTCCACGAACCGCCCCGATCTCTCGAGACGTGGAGTTGGTTACCGGCGACGTACAGGACGTCCGGGTCGTGCTGGGAGAGCATCATCGGCGACGTCCAGTCGAACCGGTAGTTCTGTCCGGCCGGCTCAACCGGTGAGATGTCGAGCATGTCGCCCGTCCGCGTGTCGTAGCGGAAGTAGGTGCCGCCGTTCGAGCTGCCGTAGCTGTAGCGTGAGTCGTCCGGGTCGGCCTGCCAGTACATGCCGTCGCCGAAGCCGCTCTGCACCCAGTCGTCGTTCAGGATGCCGGCCCAGCGACGAGTCTCGGAGGGTCCGATGAACGAGTGGTTGTCCTGCAGGCCGCCGTACACCCAGTACGGGTCGCGCATGTCGACGCCGATCGCATAGAACTGCGAGATCGGGAAGTTGTTGATCTTCCGGAAGTGGGTGCCGCGGTCATAGCTCTCGTGCAGACCGGCGTCTCCGACGAGGAAGAGATGGTTCGGGTCGGCCGGGTCGATCCACAGGGAATGATGGTCGGCGTGGATTCCGACGTCGTACGTGGGCGCCAGCGCGATCTGCTCGAAAGTCCGTCCCCCGTCGTCGCT
>JBDGVS010000038.1:0-12746 GCA_039585535.1 Gemmatimonadota bacterium
CCCAGGCGCGCCTGCAGGGATGTCGTGGTCTGTGGAAACGCACAGCTGTCGTATCCAGAGTCCTCGATTCCGCTGGGGAGGCCACCCATCACTCCCCATCGCATGCCGCCCGCTCCCGGTGGAGGCACTGTCGGCGATGGGCCCGGTGTCCACGCCATCCACCCGATCACCGCACCAGCGACAGCCCCGAGCGCCGCACCGCCCATGGCGCCTCCAAGGAAGCCCTCGAATGCGCCGGTGCACGGCTCGTACTCGCACGCCGTCGACGACAGAGAAGCTGCCAGAAACCCAATCCCCAGCGCGGTGACGGGCGCGATGCGGCCAGCCCAGCGCGTAGCCGACCCCAGCTGTGTCACCTCGGTAGCGCCCCGATCGATGCCCAACCGCGCCAACGGAGCCTGCTGGGCCGACAGCTCGGCGGCACTGAAAATCACAGCAGGAAAAAGCGCGAGGCCGATGGCTAGGTGGCGAAAGGGATCTGTCGTCATGACATGCACTCGGAGCGAGGAGTGAGTATGAAGACAAGCTCCGACCTCGCGGCCGCGTGAGGCATACGACAGACGACGTAGACGGTATGTAACAAAAGCGCCCGCCCGGTAATCCGGACGGGCGCTCTTGCACCTCAGACTGTCGGTGGACCTCCGCCGGAGAGTCCGGCCTCAGACCATCAGGACCCCTGCTCCTCGGAGACCGTGTTCTGCTTCGCGATACGGACCATCTCGCGCACGTCCTCGAGAAGCTGCTTGGCGTCGTAGACGATCCCGTCCTTGATCGTGTACTTGATGCCACCGACGCGCTCGACCTCACCGGTCTCGTCGTTCAGGCGGGGCGTCCCGGTCCCGTAGAGCACCTTGAGGTTCTCGAGGGGGTTCTCCTCGACAACGATCATGTCGGCGCGGGCGCCGACCTCGAGTACGCCAAAGTCGACGGCGTTCTCGAGCCCCTTGGGCTTGTAGAGCTGAAGAGCGCCGTGGTACGTCGCGGCCCGGATGACCTCGAGCGGGTTGAAGCCCGCTTCACGCAGGAGCTCGAGCTCACGGATGTAGTCGAAGCCGTAGAGCTTGTAGATGAACCCGGAGTCCGACCCGGTCGTGACGATTCCGCCAGCGTTCTTGTAGTCGTTGAGGAACGTCATCCACTTCTGGTAGAACTGCTGCCAGTGGTACTCGTCCTCGGTGGTCCAGTAGAACCAGTACGACCCGTGAGCCTGACGGCTAGGCTGGTAGAACTCCCACTGACTCGGGAGCGTGTACTCCTCGTGCCACTCGGCCTGGCGGGCGCGCATCACGTCACGGCTCGCCTCGTAGATCGTCATCGTGGGATCGATGCCGAAGTCGAGCTCGAGGAAGCGTTCGATCAGAGCGTCCCATGCCTCCGAGCCCGGCTCCGCCGACTGTTCCCATAGACGGCCGACCTGTCCAAAGCGGTGTTGCTCGTTCTGGTAGTTGTAGTCGGCGGGGAAGTCCTGGATCGTACGACCCTCGAAGAGCGCCTCGAAGAGCCCGTAGTAGTGGGTCATCATGTCGAGTCCCAACTCGGCTGCATCGAGCGCGTTCATCCGCGCGACACCCGTCTGAGCCAGGTGGGCCACGGTACCGAGGCCGTGCTGATGCGCCTCGTCGATCAGGGCTTCCATGATCGCCGGCGGAAACGAGGTCAGCTTCAGCCCGTCGATCTGCGCGCCATCGACATCCACCTGAGCCGCCCACCGCACCCACTCGCGAGCCTTCTCCGGGGAGTCGATTCCCCCCTGGTCCCACGCCTCGCCCGGGCGCGCATAGACAAACATGTGTGGCGCGACGATGTCGTTGGCTGTCGACATCGCCTTCTGTTCGAGGGACCACATCATCGGACCAAAGCCGACGCCGCGCGCGGTCGTGATGCCGTTGCCCATCCAGAGCTTGTGCGTGTACTCGGCCTGAGGAGCCTTTCCCGCACCCCCAGTGTGGACGTGCATGTCGATCAGACCGGGCAGGATGTACATCCCCGTAACGTCGATCTCACGCGTAGCCCCATCGGGTCGGCGGGCCTCGTTGATCGGGGCTCCTGGGAAGCCGACTGCCTGGATCTGAACGATTCGGCTGTTCTCGACGACGATGTCCACTGGGCCGAGCGGCGGGCTACCCGCTCCGTCGATATAGATGCCGCCCCGGAGGATGAGTCGCTCGTGGGGACCATCACCCTCGTCGGCTCTCCGAGGATTGGTCTCTTCCATTCCGCCCTGCTGTGCAGCCGCGCTTCCGGCAAGAACGAGAACCGCAGTGAGAGCCATCACGGCCCGGACTACGGTGCGAAACTTAGACATACAACCTCCCGACCTTCTTCGGATTCACTCCTGACCCGGGCGCTCCGGGCAGGGTAGAGCCCTAAACATCCACTACGAACGGGCTTCACGCCACGGGTGGACGACCCCGCCTCGCTGACGGTTTCGGCTTGCTATATTGACAGTCCCTCAGGGCCACGGGCTGCACCATTGCAGGGCACCGCGGCCGATTCCTCTTCTTCCCTCCACGCACCCTCGGCCCCGACAACTCCGTGAGCACGACCGAGCCCCAAGAGAGCGTGGACCCGTCCGACGTCCCTGCGGACATCCTCCGCGAAGTCGACGCGCTTCGCGTGGACCTCCGCCGGCATGCATACCTCTACTATCACGAGGCCCGACCGGAGATCGGCGACGCGGAGTACGACACGATGTTTCGCCGACTCCAGGCACTCGAGGCAGAGTACCCGGCGCTCGACTCCGACGACTCTCCGACGCGACGAGTCGGGGCACCGCCGCAAGAGAAGTTCGAGACGGTGGAGCATGTCGCCCCGCTCCTCTCGCTCGACTCGTCGGAGAAGGCCGAAGATGTGGTCCGCTTCGACGAGCGACTGCGTAGGGCATTGGGGGAGGGAATCGAGCCGGTCTACATCCTGGAACCGAAGCTCGACGGAGCCTCGATCGAACTGGTGTATGAGGACGGGCTGCTGGTTCGCGCGGTTACCCGCGGGAACGGTCAGCAGGGCGAAGGCGTCACGGAGAACATCCGTACGATTCGGACCGTCCCGCTCCGACTCAAGACGGACGTGCGCGAGGCCCCCCGCCTGTTGGCGCTCCGCGGCGAAGTCCTGATGTACGTGTCCGATTTCGCGGACTTCAATCAGAAGCTGGTGGAGTCGGGAGCGGAGCCATACGCATCCCCTCGCAACTCCGCAGCCGGTGCGATTCGCCAGCTCGACTCGCGCATGACCGCGAAGCGAAAGCTCGACGTGCTCGTGTACGATGTTCTGGCGGTAGAGGGCACCTCGTTCTCGAGCGACACCGACGGCGTGCAGGCAATCCGGGATTGGGGCCTCCGTGTGCCAGACCGAATCGAGACCGCGACGTCGGCCCAGGGCATTCTCGACTATCACGCCGCCTACGAGGCCGACCGTGACGACCTCGACTACGAGATCGACGGCATCGTCATCAAGCTCGACGACCTGGCGGCCCGAGCCGCGATGGGTGCAACGTCACACCATCCGCGCTGGGCGATGGCGCTCAAGTTTCCGCCGCGGCAGGAGATCACGGTCATCGAGAAGATCGATATCCAGGTGGGGCGCACCGGTGTGCTGACTCCCGTGGCCTGGCTTCGTCCGGTCGTGGTCGGAGGCGTCACGGTCTCCCGTGCTTCTCTCCACAATCGCGAGGAGTTGAAGCGGAAGGATCTTAGAGAACACGACACGGTTCGAATCCAGCGCGCCGGCGACGTGATTCCCCAGGTCGTGGAAGTCGTGGAGCCCGGCGACGATCGCTCGGCGCCCTTCGAGATGCCTTCTACCTGTCCGGTATGTGGCACCGAGGTCTACGAGGAGGGGCCCCGAACCATCTGCCCGAACCGTTTCGGGTGCGACGCACAACTCAAGGCGCGCCTGGTGCACTTCGGATCCCGTGCCGCGCTCGATATCGAAGGGCTCGGCGAGGAAACCGCGAACCTGCTCGTGCAGCGAGGTCTCGTACATCAGTTGGGAGAGCTATTCGATCTTCGGCCCGAGCAGCTCGTGGATCTCGACGGCTTCGCGCAGAAGTCCGCGACGGCGCTCGTCGACGCCATTCATGCGAAGCGCGCGCCGGACCTCCAGCGATTCCTGATCGCACTCGGCATTCCCGAAGTCGGGGTGACCGTGGCTCGCACACTCGCTGCGACCTTCGGCTCCTTCACGGCGATCCGGACGGCGACCGAGGAGGCACTGGTTCAAGTCGACGGAATCGGGCCGCGGATGAGTGATGCGATCACGGGATTCTTCGCCGACGAACGAAACTCCGCGGCAGTGGACGGAATCCTGGCACGCGGTGTGGAGCCACAAACCGTCGAGGTCGTGGCCGCCAACCTTCCTGAGCTGGGCACCGCGGTGTTCACCGGCGCGATCCCCGTGCCGCGGGTGGTCGCTGAGACCGCCTGGCGTTCGATAGGTGGAAAGACGTCCGGCTCCGTCTCGAAGAAGACGGCGTTCGTCGTGGCAGGCGACAGCGCGGGATCTAAGCTCGAGAAAGCCGAAAGGCTGGGCGTCGAGGTACTCGACTTCGATGCATTTCTGGGGCGGCTGGCCGAACACGGCGGGTCGTTGAGCGGTTCGGGAGACGCTTGATGGAGAACCTCGACGTCGCGAGAACGCTCACGACTCTGGCGGACCTGCTCGAGATCCAGGGCGCGAATCCCTTTCGTATCCGGGCCTACAGAAACGCAGTGAATACGGTCAACTCGTTGAGCCGCCCACTGGCCGCGATGGTCGACGCCGAGGAAGACCTGACCGAACTCTCGGGCATTGGAAAGAATGTGGCGGCGCACATCGTCGAACTTCTCGGAACCGGACGGATCTCCCGCCTCGATGAGGTCGCGCGGGAGATCCCGGTGACGCTGGTGGAGCTGGTGCGGCTCGACGGCGTCGGCCCGAAGAAGGCGAAAAAGCTGTTCGATGAGTTGGGCGTCAAGACGGTGGACGATCTCGAGGCCCAAATCGAGAAGGGCACCGTTCAGGAGCTCGACGGCTTCGGCGCCAAGAGTGTCGACAAGATCCGTCACGCCATCGAGGATCACCGGAAGCACACGGGACGCTTCCAGATTCATGAAGCCGAGATGCTGATCGCAGGCCTGGTCGACTACGTAAGAGCGACACCCGGCGTCGAGGAAGTCCAGATAGCAGGTAGTCTGCGACGCAAGAAGGAGACGATCGGGGACGTCGACCTGCTCGCACGCTTCGAGGGCGACGGCACGACCGTCGTCGATCGCTTCGTCGCGTTCAGTGGCGCGGCTCGTGTAAACGGTGCTGGCCCTACAAAGGGGAGCATCGTTCTGCACTCGGGGCTACAGGTCGACCTTCGGGTCATACCGTCTCGGTCTTATGGCGCGGCGCTCCAGTACTTCACCGGCTCGAAAGAGCACAATGTGGAGGTGCGCACCCGCGCGGTCCGCAACGGAATGCGGGTGAACGAATGGGGCGTCTTCCGGGTGCCGGAAGGGGTCGACCCGGCGGACATGGGGAAAGAAGACGGAGAACGACTCGCCGGTGATACCGAAGAGAGCGTTTATGATGCGCTCGGCATGACATGGGTACCGCCAGTGCTGCGCGAGAATCGCGGGGAGGTGCAGGTGGCACTCACGGGCGAGCTGCCACCATTGGTCACACTCGACGACATCCGCGGCGATCTCCAGATGCACTCGACCTGGAGTGACGGGAAGGTGACGCTGGAGGAGATGACCCGGGCGTGTCGAGATCTCGGCTACGAATACATCGCGGTCACCGACCACACGCAGGCCATGGCGATGGTGCAGGGCCTCACGCCCGAGCGCGCCCGTGAGCAGTGGAAGGAAGTCGACGAGGTGCGCGAGCGGATCGAGGGCATCGAGCTCTTTCGGAGTGCCGAGATCGACATCCTGGAAGACGGTTCGCTCGACATGCCCGACGAGATCCTCGCGGAGCTCGACGTCGTGGTCATCTCCGTGCACCTGTTCATGGACCAGGACCGGACAACGATCACCGACCGCGTGCTGAAGGCGATGTCGCATCCATCGGTGGACATCCTGGCGCACCCGACGGGTCGTCTGATCAACCGACGCGAGCCCTTCGCGATGGACGTTGAAACGATCCTCGAAGCGGCGGCCGAACTACAGGTGGCGGTGGAGCTCAACGCCAATCCGAACAGACTGGACCTCAGCGACGTTCATGTGCACAGGGCGAAGGAGCTCGGCGTTCCGGTCGTCATCAGTACCGACGCCCACAATCCGGCCGGACTGCTCCACATGCGCTTCGGCGTGGATCAGGCGCGACGGGGCTGGCTGGGACCCGACGATGTTCTCAACGCGCGATCGCTCGAGGACTTCCGCGCCTGGCTGAACCGCCGTGGCTGACATCACTCTCGACCTCGCGCTGCTCGCCCTCGGCGTCGGCGTTCTCTATTACGGTGCCGACTGGCTCGTTCGAGGGTCGGCACGCCTCGCTTCCTCCCTGGGCGTGCCCCCGATCGTGGTGGGGCTCACCGTGGTCTCGCTGGGCACATCTGCGCCGGAACTCGTCGTTTGCGTCACGGCGGCACTCGGTGGGAATCCGGGCCTCGCTATCGGCAATGTTCTGGGCTCGAACCTGGCGAACATCGGCCTGATTCTCGGACTCACTTCCGTGATCCGGCCGCTCGAGGTGCACTCGCGCGTCGTGTGGCGCGAAGCCCCACTCATGCTGCTCATCACGGTGGCACTCCTCCCGCTGTTGTGGGATCTGGAGCTGAGCCGCGGGGACGGCATTCTGCTGCTCATCGCGCTGGTTGCGTATCTCAGCTTCGTGTTCATGTCGGCGGGCGATGAGTCGCCGGAGATCCTCGGTGAGTACGAGGAGTTCCTGAAGGCCTCCACGGAGAACAGTTCGAACATCCACCCACCGGACATCTTCTGGGTCGTGGCTGGGTCCGCGTGCCTGGTCCTCGGCGGGTACTGCATCGTGGAAGGCGCGGTCCAGGTCGCCACCAAGCTCGGGGTCTCCCAGGTGGCGATCGGTCTGTCCGTCGTCGCCATCGGGACGTCTTTGCCGGAGCTCGCCACCTCCCTCATCGCAGCGGCCAGGAAAGAAGCTGATATCGCGGTTGGTAACGTGATCGGGTCGAACATCTTCAACGTCGCCGCAATCCTCGGAGTGACCTCCCTGGTGCAGCCGATCGCCGTGCCCCTGTCGGTTCTCACGCGCCAGCTTCCGGGTGTGATTTTCATCACCGTGCTCCTGCTTCCCCTCTTACGCACACAGTGGAAGATCCGGCGTTGGGAGGGAGCCTTGTTGCTCGCGGCATACGTCGGAGTGGGGGTCTTCGTTCTCCGTCCCTAGCCCGAATTATCCGTTGGGTCGGTCTACCACTCGTCTCGGCCATTTCGTTGCGTTCGTCGCGTTGCGTTGTGCACGTTCATCTCCATGGGCGACGGTGACAATCAGATTCATGCGGCGATCGATCGATGGGAGCAGGCGCGCCTCATCGACGGGACGGTAGCGACGACACTTCGCGAAGAAGTCGGTCGACACGCAGAGTCGAGCGCGCGTCGGCTTTCCCAGTACGTACTCGCTCTCACCGGTGCAGTCGTACTCGTCATCGCCGGAGGGGTATTTTTCGATTGGGCGTGGCCACTTCTGGACGACCGGGCGCGAAGCGCGAGCCTCGCGGGCATCGGCTTCGGGGTTCTGGTGCTGGGCGTTCGGCTCGAGAGCTCGACTCGCTGGCTCCCAGCTTCACTCCTCATGCAGACGTCCGGCGTCGCCCTGCTACTCTTGTCGTACATCTACTCCGAGAGAGTCTGGCCAGACCAGACCGCGGTGGGGACGCTCATCGGGCTCGCCTCGCTGGCGACTCCCATCGTGCTCACCGCACGGTCGATGCGCAGGAGCGTGGTGATGCCCGCCGTCCATATGGCCGCCGGCTTCGCGTTCCTCGCTGTCTTTCTGGATCGCTCCACACCGCTCTCGGGCGATGCGATCGTGTGGGCGCTCGATCTCGTCCTGGCCGGGGCAATCCTCGTGATGGTACGGCTGCTCGTTCGTGACCCCTCCGGCCGGGCACATCCGTGGGCGCTCAACGCCTTTACGACCTCGATGGCTGCGGGCTTCGCCCTGGTGAGCGTCACCGCGTTCGACACCCTCTCAATGTCCGACGCCGGCTACCTGCCAGTGGACGTGTGGCTGTTTCTGTGCGCCGGGCTGACGTTGTGGGGCATCCACCGCGCTCCGCCCGGGCTCCGCCGTGGCTGGTTCGAGCGCCTGCTCGCATGTGAGGTCCTCGCGTGGATCTGGCTGGGTCTCCTGACCGTCCACCAGACCTTCGACGGCCCGCCCGAGGCAGGCCTTCTGGTTGTCGGTGGCGTCGGGGTGCTCGCTTTCCAGCACGCCGACCGCCATGGGATGAAGGAAGTCATGGGGGCCGCATCGTTGGCATTCATCGCGCCAGTGTGGTGGTGGGCCGTCGATCGAGGCGGCGCCCTGGGTGGTGTTCTGGCGCTACTCGGAACCGCCGGCTTCCTCTTCTGGGCGTCCGGAAGGAAGGATCAAGCGGTCGATGGGCTCCCGGGGCACGGAGCCGGGGAGTAGCTTTCACGTCCTGCCCCGGCGAGGTGCCGTCGGGGGGTGAACCATCAGCGGAGCTCCTGGAGCATGCTGTCGATCGATCTCACCGGAAAGCGCGCCCTCGTGGCGGGCATCGCGGACGACAAGGGCTACGGCTGGGCGATCGTGCGCGCCCTCGCAGGAGCGGGCGCGTCCGTTTGCGTCGGCACGTGGCCACCCACGATGCGGATCTTCACCAAGAGCCTGGAGCGCGGAAAGCTCGACATGTCTCTCCCCGGCGGGGGTGAGATCGAGTTCGAGCGCATTTATCCGCTCGATGCGGTCTACGACGCGGACGAGGACGTTCCGGAGGAAGTCGCGACCGATAAGCGCTACACCGAGCTCACTCGGTATTCGATCGGTGGCGTGGCAGAGCGTCTGCACGAGGACTTCGGTGACAACTGCCTGGATATCGTGGTGCATTCGCTTGCGAATGGCCCCGAGGTCCAGAACGCCCTCCTCGACACGAGTCGGCACGGATATCTCGCGGCCGTTTCTGCGAGCGCTTATTCGATGGTGAGCATGGTGCAGCGTTTCGGCCCGCTCATGCGGCCGGGCGGGGCCGTCGTATCGCTGTCGTACCTCGCTGCCGAGCGGGTCATCCCCGGCTACGGTGGTGGAATGAGCTCCGCGAAGTCCGCTCTCGAGGGCGATACACGCACCCTCGCGTACGAAGCCGGTCGTCGCTTCGGCATTCGCGTGAACACGATCAGTGCAGGTCCGCTGGCGAGCCGAGCCGCCAAGGCGATCGGCACCATCGACAAGATGGTCGAGTACTACGAGGTGAACGCGGCGCTGCCCGAGGCCAACACGGCAGACGAGGTGGGCTGGGCAGCCGCCTTCCTCTGCTCGCCACTCGGGTCGGGGATCACCGGTGAGACGCTCCATGTCGACAAGGGATACCACGCGATGGGTATGCAGGCGGAGACTCAGCTCTCGGCAGAGTCGTGAGGCCCGGCACGCGCGCATGAGTGGCAGCGACCTCGGCGCGCTACTGCCCGAGATCGTCGCTCCACCACCGGGGCCGGCGTCACGAGCGATGGCCGAGCGGCTACGTCGCGTCGAGTCCAGGAACATCACGTTCGTCGACGACGCCTGGCCGGTCTTCTGGGAGGACGCTCGCGGCGCCAATGTCCGAGACGCCGACGGTAACGTCTTCGTCGACCTCACCTCCGCCTTCGGCGTCGCTCTGCTCGGCCACCGGAGTGCGCCCCTGGAGCATGCGCTACAGCACCAGCGTCTCGTCCACGGGATGGGCGATATCCACCCGCCCGTCACCAAGCTCGAGCTCCTCGAGCGCCTCGCGGAGGTCGCCCCGTGGCGCGAGAGCCGGGTCGTTCTCGCAAATACGGGCTCGGAGTCCGTGGAGATCGCGCTCAAGACCGCCGCCCTCGCGAGCGGCCGCCCGGGCGTGCTCGCCTTCGAGGGCGGATACCATGGCCTTACCCTGGGATCTCTTTCCGTAACGAAGCGCGAACACTTCAGGCACCGCTTTGGGCCGCGGTTGTACGAGGGCGTCGCGTTCGCGTCGTTTCCCGACGCCGTTCGTGATGAAGAGCCCGGTGGCGCAGCTTCGCTGCGATCGGTCGCGCACATCCTCGAACGCGGGGCACCGAACGGCGATCCGATCGGCACGATAATCGTAGAGCCGGTTCAGGCACGCGGCGGTGCGCGCGTGCCGCCCGAGGGCTTCATGGCCGGGCTCTCGGATCTCGCTGCGGCCCACGACGTGACGATTGTGGCGGACGAGATCTTCACGGGCGTAGGAAGATGCGGGGCGATGTTTGCGTCACCGCTCGTCGGCCTCCGACCAGACATCGTGTGTATCGGGAAGGCGCTCGGCGCCGGCCTGCCTCTGTCGGCCTGCATCGCTTCTGCGGAGATCATGGACGCATGGCCCGCGAGCACGGGCGAGGCGGTGCACACAAGCACCTTCCTGGGCCACCCGCTCGCGTGCGCCGCCGCACTCGGCGTCCTCGAGGCACTCGCGGACGGTTCGATCTACCAGGCAATCGATGACGTCGGCGCCTCGATTCAAGCCGGCCTCACCGATCGCCTCGTTGATAACGCCAGGGTCCTGGACGTCCGTGGCCTTGGACTTCTCCTGGGCATCGAGCTGGTTGGGGGTGACGGTCGGACTCCCTCGACAGGGGCGGGCGTCCGGATCGCCCAACGCGTCCTCTCCGACGGGGTGATCTCCCTCCCCGCTGGAGATCAGGGTGAAGTGCTCGAGTTCACGCCTCCGCTGGTCATCACCCCCGAGCAGGTCAGCTTCGCACTCGATCGGGTCGCAGATGCCGTGGGAGAGGTCTCGTGAACCGCAGACGACTCCTGGTTCTAGGCGCACTCATGAGTGGTGTATGGGCGTCGGCGGTCGCAGCCGACGGTGCTGGGGTAGACGCCATGGGGACCGGAACCACCACTGATCCAGAACCGATCACGGTTCCGGTCCTCCTGGTCCCGGGGTGGTTCGACTCAGCCCGTGACCTCGCGGCCATCCGAATCCACCTGCTCGGCGCGGGGTGGAGGACGGACCACGTCGCCACGCTCACCTTCAGGGAGCCGACAGGGAGCAACGTCGATCACGCCGCGGAGCTGGATACGGCGATCACCACTTTGCTCGCAGAAACGGGTGCCGATCAGGTCGACGTGGTCGCGCACTCCATGGGCGGTCTGGCCACCCGATGGTATCTGATGACGCGTCCCGATTCACGAATCCGGAGGGTCGTCTTCCTCGGATCCCCTCATCGGGGGACGCTCTCCGCCCACCTGGCATGGGGAGGTGGACGTGAGGAAATGATGCCCGACAGCCCGTTCCTGGACACCCTGAATACCACGGCTCCCGTCCCCGTCGACGTGGAAGCGATCACCGTCCGCACCGTTATCGATACGCACATCGTACCGGGTGAGAGTGCCACTCTCCCGGGTGTGCCCGACTACGAGCTCTGCTGTCCAACACACGCGGGACTCCTGCGTAGTCCTGACGTGTTCGAGATCGTGCGTTCGTTTTTCGAGCTGGGCGTGGTGGGGCGTGAACCGTCGAATGGCGGCACTCGGTGAGTCTCGGTGAGTGGCGCGGTGTCCTCTTCGACCTCGACGGAACTCTGGCTGACACCGTCGAGCTGATTCTCGAAAGCTTCCGTCACACGATGGAGGAGCATCTGGATGAGGTGCCTCCGGATCACCGCTTCCTGGAGGGAATCGGCAAGCCCCTCCCGGTGCAGCTCCGCGACTTCGCTGACGGCGACGCGCAGTGGCACGCCATGCGGGAGACGTACGTCGCCTTCCAATCGAGCCGGCACGACGACGTCGTTCGCCCCTTCCCCGGCGCACGTTCCATGGTCGAGGAGCTCCGGACTCGAGGCGTGCGTGTGGGCATCGTGACCAGCAAGGGTCACCGCATTGCACGTCGCACCCTCGACGTGTGCGAACTCCACGACCTCATGGAGATCGTGGTCTGTGGCGACGAGGTGAAGCACGGCAAGCCACACCCCGAGCCGGTCTTCAAGGCGATGGATGCGCTCGAGATCCGGGACGAGCCCAAGCGCGTTCTCTTCGTGGGCGACTCTCTGCACGACCTGCGAGCGGGAAGATCGGCCGGTGTGAAAACGGCGGCGGTGGGGTGGGGACCCCTCGACGGCCGTGTCCTGCGAGCAGAAACGCCGGACTTCTTCCTGGAACGGATGGAGGACCTACTGCGGATCACTCCGCAGTAACCGTTCGGAGACCAGGGGCTAGTGACGCCCCATCGAGGTCGCGAAGTCGATCTGCTCGGCAAGGTCCAGGTCTTTCTCGGTGATACCGCCGGCTTTCTCAGTGGAAAGCGCAAGCGTGACCGTACCCTTCCGAACATCGATCTCCGGATGGTGCTTCTTATTGTCCGCAATCGTCGCCACCCGGTTCACGAAAACGATCGAGTCACGGAAGTGGGAGAACCGGAATTCCTTCGTCAGCTTGTTCGAGCGCCGCTTCCAGCCACTCCGATCGGTCAGCCACCCACGAACGGACTCTGGCTTCAGCTTGTTCTTCGAATCCACAGCCGGCATTCCAACTCCATCGGTCAAAACCATTTGCGTGCCACCCGAACCCACGGGGACGCGGCGCGAACTGTAGTCCGTGTAGTGTTCAAGACTCGTAAGGACTCGGAAGCGTTG
>JBDGVS010000039.1:0-9264 GCA_039585535.1 Gemmatimonadota bacterium
ACATCATGGGGAGTGCACTCTGCCCCGAAGGAGCGCAGCGTCGCTCCCTCAGCGTCGACACGCTGGAGGCTCGGAGGGTGTCCCTCCGCGCTTTGGACCACGACCCACACCCCACGTTCTCGGGTCGGGAATCGAAGCGTAGCGACACCGGTACTGGCCGGAGGGCCGTCGAGATACTCCAGGCCGGCACCCCACCCTTCGAGCGACGACTGAAGGGCTGCGCTGCACGGAGCGTCCGCCAGCACGTCGGGAATACCCTGCGCGTCGAAGCCCGCCGGCCGGTCGACCCCGTCGGGGACACACGCAGTCGCGACGAGAACCCCCAGGGCGAGCCACGCCCGCCCGGAGCTACTCAGTGATCGGCCGACCAAGCAGACGACTCGCCTCGGCCAGGCGCTGCTGCACCCGATCGATCGCATCCGACACCTTCGACATCTGCTCGTCCACGAGGTGGAACTCCCGCTCCTCGATCGCCTCGCGCACTCCCGGCAACGTCTTCACACCGTATCCCGTGTAGTAACCAGGCGCATAGATCTGGTGTCGGAACCAGGGTCGCTTCGGCAGACCGCGTTCATCCGTCAGGAGCTGCTCGATCCCCATCACCTGACGATTCACTCCCTGCATCTGCTCCTGACTCAGCCCCTGAGCGTGCATCGTCGCGAGGAGCTGGTCATACGTCGCCGCCTCTCGCTCGAGAGCGGCAATCGCGTTCTCGAGCGGAGCGAAGTTGAAGTGAGGCACCTCTTCCCGTTCCGTGGGAGGCACGTAGGTCTGCGTCGGGTCGGCAGCGAGGACGTACGTGCCCTCACGCGCGAGCCTGTTCTCGTATGTGGTCTGGTCACGGAGGTCCTCCGCCATCTCCTGCACCTCTCCCAGATATGTGGTCACGTTGTCGGCGAGGCCCGAGAAGTGGAACGGAAGCACCTCGGCCTGAGCGAAACGCAGCGTCGCGCGGCCGGCGACCTTGGTCAGCGCGATTCCGTACGCGAAGTCGGGATCGACGAAGCGCGTGTAGTAATCGAACGAGTCGAACTGGGAGTGGTAGGATCCGCCACCGCTCTCCCCGCCGAAGCCCAGGTTGAGTGAGGCGATTCCGAGGTGCTGCAGGAACGGTGTGTAGTCCGAGCCCGAGCCGAGCGGAGACAGTCGCAGGTCGGGCCGGGCCGCCGAGGTACGGTCACCCGATACTGCACTCCTCGCGCGCCGGCGCTCCTCCAGAGTCACGCCGGTCTGCGGGTCGTCCACATCACGTGCGATCTGCGTAATGAAGCGCTCGAGGGAGTGCGCCCCGCCCGCGCTCAGGAATCCCCGACCGTTCCCGTCGGTGTTGATATAGAGCGTCGCCTTCTCCTGTAGCTCCGTCCGGTGGTGCTCCGCCCACTCGGTCGAGCCCAGTAGTGCCGGCTCCTCTGCGTCCCATGCTGCATAGACGATGGTCCGCTGGGGGCGCCACCCCGTTTTCATAAGCTCACCGACCGCGCGCGCTTCTTCCATCAGTGTGACCAGGCCGCTGATCGGGTCCGCAGCCCCCATGGCCCATCCGTCACGGTGGTTGCCCCGAACGACCCATTCGTCGGGATAGGCGGAGCCCTCGATCCGGGCGATCACGTCATAAGCCGGTGCCAGGTCCCAGTTGAATTCGACATGCAGCCGAACCGTGGCCGGTCCCGGACCCATGTGATACGTGATGGGCAGCGCACCCCGCCACGACGACGGGACGACGGGACCGCCCATCGCCTCGAGGAGCGGTAGCGCGTCCGCATAGGAAATGGGCAGCACCGGGATCTTCATGATCGTCGGCGCTTCACTCGGATCCAGGCGCTCCGCGTCTGCGGTGGCGCCATACCCGGGCGTGAGTGGGTCTCCCGGATACTGGGGCATGTCGAGTACCGAGCCACGCTGCACCCCGTGCTCCATCCGATACGGCCCATCTGGATAGACGTCGCCCGCGCCGTAGCCGTCATCGATCGGATCAGAGTAGATGATCGCGCCGATGGCCCCGCGCTCCGCTGCGACCTTCGGCTTGATACCCCGCCACGAGCCCCCGTAGCGAGCGATTACGATCTTGCCCTCGACGTCCACGCCGCGACGCGCAAGCTCGTCGTAGTCAGCGGGGATGCCGTAGTTCACGTACACGAGCTCGCCAGTGACATCACCGTCTGCAGAAAAGGCGTTGTAGGTCGGAAGCCGATCTTCCTCGATGCCCGAGGTGCCGTCTTCGGCCAGCGTGGGCTCCCGCAACAGCGCCGTGTACCGGGTGGGGCTCACCAGCTCCAGCTCACGGATCTTCGGCGTCGGGTAGAGGACATGAAACTCCTCGATCTCTACCTCGAAGCCCCAATCCCGAAACTGTTCGGCAGTCCACTCTGCCATTTCCTTGTTGTACGGCGACCCCGTCCAGAACGGCTTGGCCGTGAGCCGCTCCATCCAGTCTCGAAGATTGTCGACCTCGAGCAGTTCGTCATACTGCGACTCGAGCGCGAATTGATCGGTCGCAGCCGACGCGGAGAAGCCCAGTAGCGGAGGCGCTTCCTGGGGTGGCGTGAGGGCGAGAATTGCGAGGGTCAGGACCGGGACCGAGAGGTGCTTCACACGCATGCCTGTCTCCGAGAATCGGGCGGATTTCATGGCCTCGTCACAGCGTTGCCACATCCAGCGAAGCTAGGCGGTCGACGGAGTTCAGGCGACCGGAGTGCCCTACCGAAGAGCTCTGATCAGGCTCCCGGTCGGTAGCCCAGCGGGCCACTCAAGATCGGATGCTTCTCACCCGTCATCTCCCAGCGAACCAGGACGGTAGGGATGACACCCGCAGCGTAGTACTCGTCGAAGAAACGCTTCACCGTGAAGTCGTCCCCCAGCTGCAACGCGCGCTCGGCCAGGAGGTCCTCGATCTGGATCTTGCCCGCGACGTAGCTCGTGCCGTAGCCCGGCTGACGCAGATACAGATGCTGCTCGCCACGGACGAGCTCTCCGTCGGGGAGCCAACCGCGGGGCGTCCACTTCCCGGCGAACTCTACCGCCTCTTCCATGACGAACTCGTTGCCGTGCAGCATCAGGCCCGATGTGGCTCGAGCCGCTCGCTGCGCCAGCATGATCCACACGAGCTCGCGTGCACGAGGGGAGTTCTCGTCCAGCAATCCCATGTGCATGAACATCTCTTCGACGCCCGTGGCCAGTCCCTCGGAGCGGTGGTCGAAAATGTTGTAAAGCGACGGGGTCGCACGAATCGGGCTGGGGTGCGGGTCTTCCCGCATGCGGGCCAGTTCGAGCCAGTGGTGCATGTGCGGCCGGAAGGCATCCGGATCCCGGTAGACCACCTCCGAGAAGAAATTCCGAATCTGCCCCGGGTCCGCCGGTGAGAACGATCCATTCACCGCTCGAAGAGCTGGGTCCATCCACGCCTCGACCGTCTCGACCTCCTCATTCTCGAGGAAGGCCATGTATCGGTCGACCGATCGGTTGAGCATCCGGTCGTACTCCTCGGGCGTCCGGATGCGCTCCAGCTCCGGGAGATCTCGGTTCCTGTTCTCCTCGAGCCGGAGCGACGAGTGCGATCGTGCGAGTTCCCGACGCATCAGCGTCAACTGCTCCTCCCACGAGTACGGTGAGAGGTGCACGTTGTGCATATACCACGTGTACGCCTCCGGACCGACGCCGGAATCGCCCGTCTTGTTCGGCAGTTCGGCCTCGACCCATTCGGCGAAAGACTCCGACGCGTCCGCGGCGTTCTCCAGTGCCTCGTCGAGGGCATCGCTCGTACCCGCGACCTCCCGCGCATAGGAACGGATATCAGACGCCTGCCCGTGGAACGACCGGATCCCCGCCTCCCACAAGTCGCGTGCATTGCTGGCCGCGAGGTTGGCTCGGGCCTGTTCGAGCAGTGGGGAAATCGCGCCGAACCGACGTGCCAGCTCAGCGGCGTCCTCGCTCGACAGCGGGTACGCGTACGTCCACGTATCGATCCACCCGTGAATGACCGGGCCTTCGTGGGCCGGAACGTCGCTCTCGGACCCATACATCATCACGTAGAAGGCGGGATCGCGGGCCCATGGGCGCCGAAGCTGATGATCGAAGTCGAGTCCGTTCATTTCGGCCCGAACCAGCTGCCAATCGATCTCTTCCGCCACAGACCAGCCGGTCATGTCGAACGCTGCCAGGCGATCCATCCACGCCGCCAGCTGACCAGCCTGCCTGGCCATCGCTGCCGGTGTGTAGTCTGGTACTTCGTCGACGAATACGGGCCGCTCGAAGTCGCGCCACTCGCTCCACAGCTCGACGAGAGCCCCATGTTCAGTCTCGACGAGCGGTGCCTCGACCGTGGGCTCGGCACAGCTCGCGAGCCCCAGCGAAACCGAAAGGAGCAGCAGAACACGACGCACGTCGAAAAAGGCACGCGACTTCATTGACTGCTCCGGTTGGTAGAGATCAGTTCGAGGCGCTTCGGGTCGGGTTCCACGTCAGGAAGATCTGCCAACGCGGTACACGCTGCTCGATCTTCGAGAAGTCGCCCGCCTCAAAGAACGAGTCGCGCAGGAAGAGTTCGTACTCCGCACCCGCACCGAAGCTCTTGAAGCCAAGGGGGAAGACCCCGCGAAGGCGGAACATCTGAACGACGTGGCTCGCGTCGCGTCCGTTGAAGTTCGAGCCATTGAGCGTGAACAGGTGCTGAACCCGGTAGGAACCGTCGATCCATCGATACCCGTCCCGCAGGAACTGGAAACCGACGCGACCACCGAAACCTGTTCCGAAATCGTACTCACGGAGCCGCTCACGAACACCGGCGATGTCGGCAAAGCTGGAGAACTCGGAGTTCACACCGCCCATGATCATCCAGGTCGCGGCTGCATTCCATACGAACGAGGTCCGCTCAGAACGTTCAGTACGTTTCAGGTACATCATGCTGACGCCCTGTCCACCGAACTCGAACGCGGAGTTGTTCTCGTAGTCGAAGTCCTGAACAAGGATGAGTTTGGACACAGAGTTCTCCGTCCGACTCAACCCCTTATGCCACAGATTGCCTCGGATCTGCAGCTTCCCGAGCCCTACTTCCTGACGGAGGTTGATCTGCGTCGCGAGAGAGAAGAAGTCGAACGGCTTCTGACGTTCGAGGTCGAGGAGACTCCCGTAGATCATCTGTAGATCGAAGAAGCCGTGCGCCTCGCCCTCTTCGTTCACCGATACCTCTCCGGAAGAACGCTCGGACGACGCCTGGCGAACACCGAAGGACATCTGGTTCTCGAGCCGGTCCGGTACGTGATCGCTCGGGTGCTCGGGGTTTTCGTACACGCGCGCGATGTTGCCCGAAACCAGGCGGGTGAAGCCTCGCACCGGGTTCAGTGCGAAGGCTCCGAGTTCACGCCAGGCACGCTCCGTCCCTGTCGCCTGGTTGTCGAGCACCATCGACGATGTGCGATAGAGCATCTCGCCAACCGCCGCCCCACCGATGGCGGTGTTGTACCAGTCATTCACCGACATGAAGTGCGTTTCGCCGCAGCACTCCCAGTTGTAGCTGCCAACCGTCGCGAAGAGGACCCCGGTCCAGTAGCCGTACCCGTTCGTTCGAGCGGCGTTGTAATAGATGTTGCCCTGGAACGGATGCGCGAAGTGGTTCACCTGGAACGCGTTGTCATCCCATTCCCAACCATGGGAAATGTTGTTGGCCCAGCTTCTCGGGCTGATCTGAGAGATCTTCAGCGCGGCCCGCCCCGGTACCAGTTCGTTGAAGGCCCAGGGAAGGAAGTTGCCCAGGTACGCCTCGACTACCGCGAGCCCGAAGTTCTTCTCCTGCCCCCATGGGTCAGTCCAGACCTCTTCCTCCTGAGGCGTCAAAGGACCCACCGGCTCGCGGCTCGTCAGTCGGGACGACGCACCGGTGGAGAGTCCCGTCGGCCGTGCCGTCGGCGAACCCTCGAGAAACGACCATCCCGTCAGCAAAGCCGGATTGACGGCAGTCGGCGAGGGAATCGCGATCGGGTCGTTCGGGTCGGAGCGTCGGGCACTCCGAGCCGCGAGCGCGTACGTCAACGCCGCATCGGTCTTCAGGGTGGGCGCAGGCGAATCGGCATAGCGTGCGAACAGCGACGGAAGACGCACGACGTCGGCAGACGCTCCCTCGAGATCAACTCCTTCCTGAGCAACGGTCGGGATGGCCGTCACTGCGAGCATGCCCACCAACGCACAGACCGCCAAAACGACGCGCGAACGATTCGTCACATCCATCGAATACCCCCTCATCGTCCGTTCATCGGGAACCAGGAAATCCCCAGATGCACACGCCAGGCCATGCCGGAATCAATCTCACCGAGCCCCTCGTCGCTCAAATCCGGACTCACCGAGAACGGGTTGGCTGCCACAGCCAGATCGATCGCGGCAGCCCTGGTCAGTACGTACTGGGCACCGAGCACCCCCTCGAAGCCGCTGCCCGACACCACGAAGTCGCGAAGCAGTTCCTCTTCTCCACCGAAGAAGCGGTCGTCCTCCGGACGCATTCGTCGGTACGTCCATCGTCCCTCGACGTAGGGGCGGACCCGCTCGGTGAGCTGGAAGGGGTAGGCAACGAGCAGGTGGAAGCGGATCTGATTCCACGACTCCTCGAAGTCGTCCATCGGAAAGGAGACCCAATTCGCGCCCGCGCCGACTCTGACCGCTTTCACCGGGTGAATGATGCTGAACTCGGCATCCACGGCGCCGTCGAAGACCTCGCCCATATCCCCGGACATATCCTGCCATCCGAAGCCGAAGCGGAAGTGAGGGCCGGTCTGCGCGTGGGCGTTGGAGGCCTCAGCCAAAAGAGTCACGGCGACCAAGGCTGCCGCGCACGTTCGAGAGAGTCGCATCTGCGCTCGTTCCCCCAGGAAACAGGGAGTCATAGGGTCGGAGTCCGACGGGTCAAGTATAACCGCCCGGAAGAGTACCAGAATCGACCGACTTTGCGCCACGCGCCGGCGATGATTCGCGGTGCGTCACTCGGTCCGCCGAGCGCGCTCTACCCACGCCCGGATCGACGCAGCATGAGCCTTACTGTCCCCCACGTCGGGGAGCGTCACCCACATACCGTCGTCCAGGTGAAGAGAGATCCCGGTGTCTTTATTCCACGTGACCTCGTCGATGTGGCCACGGAAGAGGCGTCGACGACGAAAGCCGCGCACGATGATGATCTCCTCGCCGTGGAGCGTTACCCGAGTGCGGATCGCGTCCAGCGTACCGACGGCCAGAGTGAAGCCGACGGCGGCGACCATCAATGAAATCGCGTCGATGCCCTGGGCCACGATGAGAAAAATGGCCCCCACCCCGCACACAAGCGTCATGAGCGAGAGGAAGCCCGTGAGCCAACGGGGCATGCGGAACGTCTGTTCGTCCTTGGACACGATCATTCTGGGGGGCTGCCCTGATCGACCGACGGACCGGGTGGGCCCGAAGGCCCACCCGACCGGCGGTCGGACGCTGAAGTGCGTCGGCTACTGCATCGACGACGGTGGGGTGATGCCGTTCAGCCGCATGTACGTCACGAGATTGCCATAGTGCTCGTAGTTGTGCGCGGAGTTGAACGCGAGCACCCCGAAGGCCGTGTTCGGGCCCCCGAAGAAGTTCACGCTCCCGGCTCCCATGTCGTCAGTCATGCGAGCATACACCCCTTCGCAGTACCCGAAGCCCATTTCGAGCGCTTCCACGATCGACGCCTTCGTGGTCCGCGTCTCTTCGAAGTTCTCCGTACCCGGATTCGACTCGCCGGCAGCCGCCGAGCAAAAAGCGTACTGGGCGCCCGCGATGTGCGCGAAGAGCTGTCCCATCGAGCGGACTTCGTCGGTCGGGCGAAACGCGTACAGGTCTTCGTCGAGCATCTGCGCGCTCGCTACGATGTTGTCCTTCGTAATCTGGTACAGCCCGAGCAGCGACGACGTCACGGCCTGGGCCGACGCGAGTTGCGGCACGGCCAGCGTGAGCACGAGTGCTGCAAGAGTGATCTTCTTCTTCATATCGACCTCGATTGGCGGGAGTACTTATCTGGTACGCAAAAAGGTAAATGAGGACGGTAGTCCTCGCAGGGCTGGGTGGGCGGCTGGCCGTTTTCGCGCCGAGATGGTGGGAACGGTTTCAAGCCACCGGTATCGCTGATATCCTTCGGCATCGAACATCTCTTACCATCCCCCTCAATTCGTTCACTTCCAGAGGATTCCCTCATGTCCGTCTCGATGATTCGCCGCGGATGTACGTCGGCATTCGTGGCACTCGCGGCCCTCGGCGTTTCGTTCGGTTCGGTCGCTGCGCAGGAAAAGCCGATTCAGCTGTCCGTTTTTCCTCCGATCCAGATCACCGCAGAGGATCAGTCGGTCAGTGCCGTTCGACTCAGCCTTCTTTTCGGTCGGAACGCCAACGTTACCGGCCTCGACTGGAGCTTCATCGCGAATCATACGACGGGCGACCAGCTCGGCGTCCAGTTCGGTCTCGGCTCCCTCGTCGAAGGTGACTTCACCGGCTGGCAGTCCAACTTCGCCGTCAACGTCACACGAGGTGACATGCATGGCCTCCAGAGTGGTTTCGTCAACATCACGGGTACCGGCCGGGGAGTTCAGTGGGGCGCAGTCAACTACGCCAAGCAGAACTACCGCGGCCTGCAGCTCTCGTTCGTCAACTACGCGCAGAGCATCAACGGCGTGCAGGTGGGCCTGATCAACATCATCAAGGAAGGCGGCATGTTCCCCGTCTTTCCGATCGTGAACTGGGGCAAGAACTAGTCACGACGGGTGCGGGAGTCAGCGCTCCCACATCGACGGACAACACGAAGCCGGACTCGACAAGCGGGATGTCGGGTCCGGCTTCGTACGTTCACCCCCGCCCCGCGATCCTCCCCGGAAGGTTCGCTACGCTCGCGTCTGTACCTCGATCGAGGTAACCGCGTCGAATCGGACGTAGGCATCGTAGAACTCCCGACCGCTCAAGGCTTTGATGATCACCGAGTGGCTTCCGATCGGGCCGATGATGCCCGTCAGATCCGTACCCCCACGCATGTGAACGATGACCCTGCCCACACGGGGATCGTCCGCGAGGCGCTGGAAGAATGCCCTGGTGTCGTCGTCGGGTATCAGATCCATCGTCAGTAGGGCAGGAGATACAGGGCGGTTGCCAGGAAGGGTACCAACAAGATCATCATCGTGATCCCGTAGCCGAACATGTCCCGGGCCCGTAGCCCGGTGATCGCGAGGAGGGGAATCGCCCAGAAGGGGTTGAGGAGGTTCGTGTGCGCATCCCCGACGGCGTACGCGG
>JBDGVS010000039.1:9306-21813 GCA_039585535.1 Gemmatimonadota bacterium
TCGCCCACTCCCCGCCCGCGGACGGGACGAACAGGTTGAGAATGCCACCCGTAGCCCAGGCCGCCACCGCGAAGGTGTCTTCCGTCGCGATCGAGAGCAGCGCCTCCGTCATCGTGTCGACCAGGCCCGTGCCGGTCATGATCCCGATGATGCCCGCGTAGAACGGAAACTGGAGGATCACCCCCGCACTGCCGCGCACGGCTTCGTTGAACTCCGACTGGTACCGGGATGGGCTCGCGTAGAGCGCCATGCCGATCATGAGGAAGCCGAAGTTGAAGACGTTCAGGTTGAGCGCACCCAACCCCTGCGTCAGGAACGCTCTCAAGAAGAGGACGATTCCGGTTACGGCGATCACGCCTCCGAGGACACGACTGTTGTCGATGCGGTCGGACAGCGTCGGGACGCGACTCGGCTCCTGGGAGTGGTCGTGTACCACCTCGGCCTCGACGTCTTCGTCCTCGATGTCGATGAAGCGCTCGGCTCCGCGGCAGTTGGCATCCGGTGGCATCAGCAGCCACAGCATGGCCGAGGCGTACACGATCGCGAGGACGGTCAGCGTCAGCGGGTAGGGGTGGAACACCCACTCCGTCGCAGGAATCACCCGGTCCACGATGCCGGTCTGCATGAAGACGTTGCCGTCCGTGGCCTGCAGGAGACCCGCGGAACTCGAAAGCCCCCATCCCCAGGTGAGGCTCATACCCAGGTATCCCGCGACGGCCAGGAGGGGATAGTGCACTGGCATCCCTCGGCGATGCGCCACCTTCCCCATCTCACGAGCGAGGATCGCTCCGAAAATCAGGCCGAGCCCCCACGAGATCCATCCGACCACCATAGAGCCGAGACCGACGAGAACCACGGCCTGACGGCCGTTCTTCGGTATTCGCACCAGCCAGAGGATGCCCGCACGAACCCGCGGGTGGTATGCAACGACATTTCCGGTGACCAGGATGATCACCATCTGCATCGCGAACTGGAGCAGATTCCAGAAGCCGTCGTACCATGCCAGAGCGACCTCCGCGGGACTCGAGCCCTCTGACACGAACGCGGCAACACCCGCCACGTACGTGAGCAGGATCGCGAAGAGAAACGGGCTCGGCATCCAGCGCTCGACCCGATCGGCTATCCCCTCGCCGAACTTCTGGATCGGGGTCAGCGCCGGTTCACTTCCAGCACGCCCGTCGGTGTCTTTCGGATCAGCGCTCACGGCGTACCCGGTCGGCGACGGGTGCAACGCCGGACGCATCGCTCACCGGCCCTCCTCGTCCGTCACGTTCCTGATCCTCCCCGACCCTGGGTGCCCAGGGATCACCCTGTCCCGCGAGTGGGCACGAGTCCCCCGTGTCGAGAAAATGGGTATGCAGACACTCCAGCGTCGAGCCGAGAATCTGAAGAAGCTCGACCGTCTCCGGGTACGCCACGCGAATGAAGAAGCCCGACCGTCCACCGCGCGCCATATCCGCAGTCGACTGACCGAGGCGAGTGATCACCATGGGGTCACCCCCTTGCGAGACCAGATATTCGATGAGCTGATTGTCTCCCCGTGACGCTGCATAGTGCATAGGGGTGTAGCCCCATGCGTCGAGGGTGTTCACGTCGACCCCGTGCTCTTCGATGAGGTACTTCACAGCGGGGAGGAATGCGTTCGGGACGTTCTTGATCGAGAACGCGCCTAGCCCTGTGAAACCGCCACCTGCGGCTACGTGAACCGGGTAGGCGTTGAACCCGTCTTCAGGGATCCACGGGAGTCCCGAGTCTTCCTGCTGACGACCGTCCTGCTGGCGGCGTTCTCGCATCCCCACCGCGGGCCAAGCCGTCGGGATGTTCGGATCGGCCCCGTACGCAGCCAGCTTGCGCATTGCGACCACATCCTGGGCATACGCAGCGCGCCAGAAGGGTGTCGCCCCCTTCAGATCGGTCCCGATCTTGGTGAGCCCGAACTCGAAGTACCAGAGATGCGAGGAGAGTCGAGCATTCGGGTCAGCCCCCGCCTCGAGCAGGGCGTCGAGCACTTCCAGGTACTGAGCGCTCTGGTTGTCGTGTGCCCTTTGCTGGGGGTAGTTCGACTTGGGCGCCCAATGGGTGTTCAGCGTAGCGAACAGCGGGGTCGCTCCGTCCGTGCTCGCTGCGAGGTTGGGATCGGCACCACGCTCCACCAGCTCGAGTGCCAGGTCGAACTGACCGTTGAGCGTAGCCAAGAGAATCGGACTCGTCCGATCACCGCCACTCACCTGGTCGATGTCGGCGCCACCATCGAGAAGCGCGATCGCAGCCTCCACGTGCCCTTCCCGTGCGGCGTGCAGCAGTGCCGTCATCCCTCCGGTCATGCCCACCAGCGTTTCGCGATAAGGCGGGCGAGCCACTTCCGGGCCACCCGGATAATCCGGCCGGTACGTGACCAGCTCCTCCGGGTCATACGCGCGATACGGCTCGCCGGAGCGGAGATATTCACGCTGCTCCTCGACGGCTTGCTGAATCTGCGCTGACGATGGCTGCCAGTCGTCACCGCCACCCTCAGCCAGGCGCATATTCTCGACGGTGCGTCGAAGGAAGCGACTCGCGTCACGATCGGCCAGCACGTTCTGGCGGACGTCGACGACTTCCGTCTCGATCGACGGATCGGCACCTGCCGCGAGCAGAACACGAATCGCGTCAGAACGCCCCGCCCCTGCCGCAAAGATGAGCGGTGTCTGCCCGGCCGAGCGTTCCAGGGCGTCGGGGTCGGCGCCTGCCGCAAGCAGAAGCTCGACTCCCTCGCTGCCGTCGAATGCCGCCGCGGCGAGGTGGAGCGGCGTCACACCACTGTTCGTCGTCGCACCGTTGGGATCAGCTCCTGCGTCCAGCAGATGCCGCACACTCGCAGCAGACCCTCTTCGTGCCGCGAGATGGAGTGGCGTGTAGTCGCCGATCCTCGTGCCGGCGCCGTACGCGGCGCCATGGTCGAGCAGGGCCTGTACCGCCGCCGCGTGGCCACGCTCAGCCGCCCAGTGGAGCGCCGACATTCCATCGCCCGCGGCTGCATCCGCCTTCGCTCCTGCAGCCAGCGCCGACTCGATCGCGGCAACATCACCTGCTCGAGCCGCCTGGATCAGTCGGATGTGCAGCTCTCCATCCTGTGCGGACAACGGTCCGGCAAGCCCAATCAACAGGAAGCATCCGAGCAGCCGAGAGCCCGCTCCACAGACGCCCGATCGGACGATCACGGGCGGTTCCTCGTGGCAGAGCTGCGACCGCGTGGGTGCGTCAGTGCGAGCGTTCCGGTGCTGTCGCCGAACGAACCCGCGTCATGACCGATACCCTGCATCAGACTCACGAACGCATTCGCCATGGGCGTCCCCTTGGGTGCCCGAATGTGCAGATTGCCCTCGAGCGCCCCATTGGCTTTACCCATGAGCAGAAGCGGGCAGCGCCGGTGATTGTGCAGATTCGGATCGCCCATCGGCGAGCCCCAGACAACGGCCGTTTTGTCGAGGAGAGAGCCGTCCCCGTCCATCGTGTTCTTCAAGCGATCGAGCAGGTACGCCACCTGACCGAGGCGGTACGTGTTGATCTTGTGGAAGTCCATGATGTCGGTTTCGACGTTGCCGTGATGGGAGGCGCCGTGGATCGACTTCGTCGTGCCGCTCTCGGGAAAGGTCCGGTTGGACTGATCGAAGCCGGTCTTGAACGTCACGACGCGGGTCATGTCCGTCTGGAGCGCGACCACCTGCAGGTCGAACATGAGACGCATGTGCTCCTCGAACGAGTCCGGGATTCCCGAGGGCGCCTCCGGCATCAAACGCTCTTCACCGCTCGCGTTGCGCACCTCGACGAGTTGAATCCGTCGCTCGATTTCCCGCACGTGGGTGAGGTACTCGTCCATCGCCAGGCGATCGACGGCGCCCAGCGATGTCCGGAGGCGTGCTACTTCACCGACAATCCAGTCGAGTACGCTGCTGTTGGTCCGGCGGCGGCCCGCACGGTCCGCTTCCGTATCACCCGCTCCGAAGAGCTGCTCGAACACCGCGCGCGGCTCCCGGATGGCCGGGAGCGGCTGACTCGGTGAAGCCCAGGCGAGCGATGTCGTGTACGCGCAGTGGTAGTTGTAGGCGCAGCCGCCGCCTCGATCGATCCCCTCCACGCACATTTCGAGAGACGGCAGCGCCGTGTCCGTTCCGAAGCGACGCGCATGCAGCTGATCGAGCGACGTTCCGAGGAAGATGTCCGACCCCTGGGTTTGCTTCGGATGTGCCTGGGTCAGGAAGACGGCGGTGGATCGATCATGGTCGCCCCCGATCTCCTCAGCACGGTACGGCTCCGCCATACGGCAGTCGGTGTTGCTGACGATGGTGAGGTAGTCGCGGAATGCCTCGAGCGGCTTCAGCTGACTGTCTGCACCGAGGGTGAAGTCACGCCCAACCTCCGCGGGGGCGAAGAGGTTTCGCGCATCGCCCCAGTCACTTCCTCCAGCGCACCCCATCGATTCCTCGATGCACAGGAGCCGAGTCGCCGTCGTATCGCGGGACGTGTCCTGCCACGCACGACCCGCGGGGACCATAGCATCGAGAAACGGAAGTGCCACGGTCGTGCCCATGCCCCGCACGAAGGTGCGGCGGGAAAGGTGTGTGCCGGTAAGGAATTCCATCGTTCGGTCTCCTGGACTCGTTCTCGCGTGCGGCCGCGCTTACGCGCCGCCGTCGGCATCCTGTATCGTGTTTTCGGCTCGCATCATCCGGAAGGGATCACTCTTCACGACCCCGAGGATGAACGATGACATGCGATATCCGTCGGTTTCGGCATCACGCACGATCTGCCGGACGGTGGGCTGGTCGAAGTACTCCACTCTACGGCCCATCGCATAGGCCAGCAGATTCGCGGTGAAGTTCCGCGTGAACGGTATTCTTTGCTCGGCGAGCACGCCGGAGAGATCCGCAGGCGTCGTCAGATCAGTCCCGTCGTAGAAGGTGCCGCGCGTATCCAGCGGCATACCGTCTTCACGAATCCGCCACCGCCCCACAACATCGAAGTTGTCGAGCGCCAACCCGATCGGGTCCATCATCCGGTGGCACGCGTTGCATGTGGGATTCGCACGGTGAAGCTCCATCCGCTCGCGGGTCGTCAACCGACGCCCCTCCGACGCACTCGCCGTCTCTTCGAAGTTCGGCACATTCGGCGGAGGGGGAGGGGGCGGCGCTCCCAGGAGCACCTCCATCACCCATTTTCCGCGCAGTACCGGCGAGGTCCTGGCAGACATGGAGGTCAGCAGGAGCACGGATCCATGCCCCAGAAGGCCACGCCGAGTCTCGTCGGGATACTGGACTCGGCGGAACTCGCTTCCCGTGATTCCCGGAATGCCGTAGTGGGTCGCGAGCCGTTCATTGAGGAAGGTGTAGTCTGCACTCAACAGATCGAAGACACTCGCATCTTCACGCACGAGATGGTCGAAGAAGAGCTGTGTCTCCCGCACCATGTCATCGCCGAGCTGACCGGAGAAGTCAGGGTAGAGCCACAGCTGTGGCTGATTCTTTCTGGCGTCCTGTAAGCGGAGCCACTGCGACGCGAAGCGCGTCGACAGGGCTTCGGCGCGCGGATCGGCGAGCATCCGCTCGACCTGACGCTCGAGCTCGTCCTCGTCCGACAACAAACCCGCCTGAGCAACCCGGAGAAGTTCTTCGTCCGGCCCAACGCCCCAGAGGAAGAACGACAGTCTCGACGCGACATCTATATCTGAGAGGTAGAAACTCCCACCCGGCTCGACCTCCGCGGGCACGTGTTCGAGACGAAACATGAAGGAAGGACTCGCCAGAATAGCCTGGAGCGCAGTCCGAACCCCGATCTCGAAACCACCCTCGCGATACCCATCGTCGTAGAAGGCGAGCGGTCCGGCGACGTCCTCTGCCGTGACCCCACGCCGATAGGCACGTGTCGCGATATCCTCGATGATCTGCTCGGCGCATGGTCGCTCTTCGCTCACGTCGTCCGGATAGCACGTGAACACCCGGGCTCGGCTCGCGGAGGTCGACACGCCTTCCGGATCGAGTGGTCCTGTGACCATCAGCTCCGCCATGTGCGGCAGCGCGGTGATTCCGTAGTTCGCCCACTGCCTCTCGTCTTCTCCGCCAACGAACGACCAGTCGAACGGGCTCAGGCGGTCCTCATACGGGCCTTCGATCTTCCGCACGAACGCAGCCGCCACACGGTGCTGCCCAGCGCGGACGAATATCGGCTCTGTGCGGATGGGCACATTCTGATCGCCGTTGTGCTCGAGCTTCAGGAGGGCGACGCCTTCTCCATCGATCGAGAGATCCAGATCCTCGAAGCCCGTACCTCGGCCGAAAAGGGTCTCGATGTGGAAGACGTACTCTCCGTCTGCCGGAAAGTCGTGGGTGACGACCTGGCCACCGCGCGTTCCGAACGGCGTCCCCTCAAGATGATCCCACGCGTGCTGCGAGACCTCGATCGGGTTCGTGTACTTCGTGGACTTGCTGACCGCGGTGGGATCGCCGATCGCCATACGACTGACCTCAGTCGCGGCCCTCAGGTATGCCTCGAGCAACGTTGTGGACAGGCCCTGCGCGGCTGACAGGTTGTCGAAGTTGCCCAGATAGGTGTCGGCCGGCAGCCACCGGCCCGCATCGACCTTCAGGTCGAGAAGATCGCTCACGACCCGTTCGTATTCAGCCCGATTGAGACGTTGGAAACGGCGCACACCCGGGTTCGGATCCGCTGCCGCCGCCTCGTCGATCACCGTCTCGAGGGTCTCGACAAGGGCGCGCAGGGTGTCAGCTGCGGGTCGGCGCGCACCAGCAGGCGGCATCATGCCCGCGCGCAGCTTCACGATCATCTTCTCGGCGATCGCAGCCCGCTCGTGCGCCTTCGTGGGGTCGAAGGTCGCGAGATCCAGATTGCCGGTCAGCCGACGTTCGTTGTGGCAGCGTACACAATACTGATCCACCACCTCGGCGAGATCGGTATCGGGAGCGGCCCCGTCGGTCGTGGTGAACGATGTGACGATGGGGAGGGCGCCCGACGAACCGAACGTCTCATCGGTAACATTCTCGCCCACGATCGTGAGCGCGATTCCGAGCAGTGCGGCGCTGGCGGCGTGGATTCGCATGGCAATCTCCCTAGATCAGCGCAATCTACGGGCCGATCTCACCGACAGCCACTTGGGCCTCCGCCACCGTGACCCTGCCGATCAACTCACGGGATCAGCCTGCGAAGGCCCGCCTCACCCGCTCCGAGAAGGACTCGGGCTCGTGGCCGCCCATGCACGCGGCCGGATCGGCCTTGTCGTTGTGCTCGGCGGCGTTGTCAGCGACCTGAGTGAAGTGCGACTCGAGCACCTCGTCGGGTGACTCCGCTCCGAAGGAGATGACGATCCTGTCGGTCGAATTCACCGGCTCGTTCGCGAGGTCGTACACGCGTTGACCGTTGCGAATGAACGTCACCACGCTGTCCCCGCTCGCCATATGTCGGGCACCGTCCGGTGTGAACAGATAGTCCGGACCTGCGGCCATCTCGAGATTCGCGAGGAGCTGTCCCCAGGTGGCTGCCGGGTGGTGGACGTGGACGACGTCCGCGTCACCTTCGTGCAGGTGCACGCGATCCTGCGGACGGATCGCCTCGGGAGAGGTGACACAGCTGGCGACGTCCTCCATGAAGCGCTCCGCCGAAAGGTCGAGCCGGGCACCGTTCACGAAGACGGCCCAATTCGCATGGTGGTGGGTCACGAGAGGGGCCGGCACGGTCGCGAATCGGAACGCGGCCAGCGCAAGCACGCCCACCGTGAAGCCGATCGTTGCGGTCATCCAGGGACGCACGGTTCGTCTACCTCCGAGGGGTCAGGTGGCTCTCTCTTCGCTTCCCTTCCAGCAACCCGTTGGATAACGAGTGCTTTGCGCGATTGTTCCGGAAGCTAGACGTTGTGTTCGTTCCGGACAGCCCGCATCACGCATCCCATCATGTTTCAGATCTGGGGCGTCGGGACGTCGGGGATTCGAAGGGGAATGGGCTTGGGACTGGGAGAGGGAATCGAATGCTGAGAGCTATCCGGCTCGCCGCCCGGAGTCTCGCACGCAATCCGGGCTACACCGCTGCCTTCATCCTCACGCTCGGGCTGGGGATCGGGATGAACACGGCGATCTTCAGCGTGGTGAATGGGGTGTTGCTCGCCCCACTCCCCTACCCCGACGCCGACCGCATCATGTACGTGCGGCACCCCGCGCAATCGGCAGGAATCGCGAATCTGTCGTTCTCTTTCCTGGAGGTCGACGACCTCAGGAAGGCCCGCACGATCGATGCCTTCGTCGAGTACGGCGACTGGACCTTCACGGTCGTGGGCGAACAGGAGCCTCACCGCGCGGTCGGCGGCCTGGTCACATCGAACTACTTCGGCGTCCTCGGCCTCCAGCCTCTCGCGGGACGCACACTCGGTCCGCAGGACGATGAAGACGGTGCGGAGCCCGCGATGGTGCTCACCTACGACTACTGGACCCGGGTCTTCGGAGCCGACGAGTCGATCATCGGCGAGAACGTCCGCCTGCTCGCGTTCTCGCAGCCGAAGACGACACGTATCGTCGGCGTCCTGGAACCAGGGACCCACTACACGGGCACCCGACGTCAGGACTTCTTCGTCAACTACGCGACGAACGATCACTACCAGAGTGCGACGATGGAGGACGCCCGGAACCACCGGATGACCGACGTCTTCGCGCGCCTCGCCCCGGGGCAGAGTCCTGAGGCAGCGGTCGCCGAGCTGGAGTCGCTCCACTCCGCGATGATGGGCGAGTACCCCGACGCGTACCCCGAGCGTTTCGGCTTCGGTATCAGCGCCGCCCGGTGGCAGGATGAGCTCACGCGTGAGGCGCGACCCACCTTCATGATCTTGATGGGTACGGTGGGATTGGTCCTCCTGCTGGCATGCGCCAACGTCGCCAACCTGACACTCACCCGACTGGTGCGCCGTGAGCGAGAGCTTGCGGTCCGTGCGGCGCTCGGCGCAGGGAGAAGCCGACTCCGGCGTCAGCTCCTGACCGAGAACCTCGTCCTTTCGCTCACCGGAGCCGCGCTCGGTCTGATCGTCGCGATCTTAGGGCTCGATCTCCTGGTGCAGTACGCGAATCGCTTCACCGTGAGAACGGGCGAGATCGGGATCGACATCCCGGTCCTCCTCTTCACCGTTGGGGTCGCCGTGGGTGTCGCGCTCCTCCTGGCGTGGGCACCGTCCCTTCCGGGAGCGGGCGGCCTCGGCAACGCGTCCGCCGCGGCCGGGTCGGCGCGCGGAGTCGTCGGCATCTCCAAGAAGCACGTCCAGCGTGGCCTGGTGGTCAGCCAGCTCGCGCTCTCCTTCACGCTGCTGATCGGCGCCGGACTCATGGTTCGGAGTCTCGTGAACCTCACTCAGGTCGACACCGGGATCGCGTACGAGAACGTCGTCGTGATGGAGGCGCCGAACACGACGGGCCTCGCCGGGCCGGAGAATCTCCTCCTGCTCGATCAGGTGCTCGACGACCTTCGGCAGCAGCCGGGCGTAATGACCGTGGCGCACGCATCCCGCTCCCCTTGGGACCCGAACACGAATCTGCTCAACATCACCTTCCGTCTCGAAGGCGGCGACGATGAGGGCATGACGAGTCCGATGGCGCAGCAGAACGCCGTCTCTCCGCTTTACTTCTCGACTGCGGGCATCTCGATCGTTCAGGGCCGCGCATTCATGCCCACCGACGACGTGAGTGGCGACACGGTCGCGATCATCAATCAGAGTCTCGCTCGCGATCTGTTCGGGCCCGGAATCGATCCGATCGATCGCCGAATGCAGCAGCAGAACTTCAACGGCACGTGGGGACCAATGCTTCGCGTCGTCGGTGTGGCTGCAGATACCCGTGAGTACGGGGTCTCCCTCGCGAACACACATACGATTTACCGCCCATCGGCCCAGGCCTTCTCAGGCCCCACAATCCTCGTGAAGTCGACGGGCGAGCCGGGCGAGATTGCGAACCGGGTCCGTGAAGCCGTCCGACGCCTCGATGCCGATCGTCCTCTGGATCGAGTCACGACACTCGGCGCGCTGCGCGACGACAACATCGCTCCCGAGCGTCTGAATGCGACGCTGTTCACTTCCTTTGCGGTCCTCGCGCTGCTGATCGCCGCAATCGGTGTGCTCGGAGTGCTGGCCTTCACCGTCACACAGCGCACTCAGGAGTTCGGCGTCCGCATGGCGTTGGGCGCGCAGCAGGGCCAGGTGTTGAGAATGGTCCTCCGCGAGGGCGCACTCCTCGCGATTGGCGCATTGATCGTCGGAGGCGTTGCGGCGGCCTTCCTCTCGCGCTTCCTGGTCGGACTGCTCTTCGAGGTGGAGGCGACCGATCCGCTCACCTACGCAGGAGTGGGGGTCGTGCTCTGCGTCGTCGCACTGGCGGCAGCGTACTTCCCTGCCCGACGGGCGACCCTCGTCGACCCGATGGAAGCTTTGCGGTCAGAGTAGCGCAGGAAGTTACCTCCGACCCCTTACCCGTACTGCGGCTCCTCGGCCATCGCGAGAAGGCCATGGTCATCGAGCGACCTGGAGTGCCGTTACGGTGCGCGCACGAGACCAGTGTCTCCATCGGTTCCCTTGGGGCTCGCCCCCGACCCCTCGCGGTGCCCATACTGCCGGATGTCTGAGCGCCTCAATGAGCCACCAGGGCACGTGACCCGAGCTGTCCGGCCGCCCTTTCAAGCCCCCGGAGGACTGCGATGACGCCTCTGCGACGCACGCTCGTCATCGCGGCATTGATGGCGGCGGGAGAGACGGTATTCCTCCTCCCGTTCGTCCTCGCGAGGATCTTCCGCCCGACCTTCCTGGACGTCTTCGGGATCACGAACCTCGAGCTGGGGACGGCTTTTTCCGCGTACGGCGTGGTGGCCATGGTCGCCTACTTCGCCGGCGGACCGCTGGCAGACCGCTTCTCGGCTCGGCGACTTATGAGCGCCGCGCTCGTCGCCACAGGCGCGGGTGGGATCGTTCTAGTCCGAATTCCTTCTGCCGGCGTCATGAACGCGCTCTGGGCATGCTGGGGGCTCACGACGATCCTGCTCTTCTGGGCGGCAATGCTCCGCGCCACGAGGGAGTGGGGCGGCCCGACTGCCCAGGGGCGTGCGTACGGGCTACTCGATGGCGGCCGGGGTCTTCTGGCGGCTGTCATCGCGTCGTTTTCCGTGCTGGTCTTCGCGGCCCTCCTGCCAAGCGACGTGGCGTCGGCGACACCCGAACAGCAGGCCACGGCGTTTCGGGCGGTCATCTGGGTGTTTACCGGGATGACGTTTCTCGTGGCCCTGCTGGTCTGGCTCGTGGTGCCAGACGGCGAGCCGGGTACCCCTGATGATGCTCGCCCCAAGCTCTCGAGCGCGGGCATCCGTGCGGCAGCGCGAATGCCGACCGTATGGTTACATGCGGTGATCGTCGTCTGCGCCTATGCCGGATACAAAGCGACGGATGACTTCTCGCTGCTCGCGCGAGACGCACTGGGATTCGACGAAGTACAGGCGTCCGGAATCGGCACATTGTCGTTCTGGATACGGGCTGTCTCCGCGGTGGGCGCGGGTTATCTCGGTGACCGCATCGACTCCTCGCGGGTGGTTCTTCTCGGCTTCGTGGTGCTCACCGCGGGTAGTCTGCTCATCGCGTCAGGCACGCTGCCGCCGTCCGTTCCATGGATGTTGATCACGACCATCGCCGCGACCAGCGTGGGCGTGTATGCGCTGCGGGGCGTCTACTTCGCGCTGTTGGCAGAGGGCGCCGTCCCTCTCGCCTTCACGGGGAGCGCCATAGGGCTCGTGTCGTTCATAGGCTTCACACCGGACGTCTTCATGGGACCGCTCATGGGCGTTCTTCTCGACGGCTCACCCGGAGTACTGGGCCACCAGCACGTGTTCGCCTCGGTTGCGGGCTTCGGAGTGATCGGGTTCATCGCGACGCTCATCTTCCGACGGATCACGACGGAGGCCAGAGGGACATGATCGACAACCACAAGGCACACACGGCATGAACATGGCTTCTGATAAGAGGAGTTCGGCTCGCATCGTCGCCGGAAGTCTCCTTCTGGTGCTTGGGACGGCCTTCGTCTGGTTCTGGAGCCGGCCACCCTCGCTCGACCGAGAGTGGGACGAAGACGTGCGCGTCCTCACGCCGGTGGAGCAGAAGGCGGGCGGCTCGGTTCGACTCGCAGCGGTCCGCGACTGGTCGTACACCCAGAACGAGATCGTGTCCAAGTCCTATACACCGGTCGAGTACGACGTCGGCGAGCTGGAGGGACTCTGGCTCTACGAGCAGGATATCGGACTCGACGGCCTCATCGCACACACCTTCCTGGTCTTCCAATTCTCGGAGGAGTACGGAGATACTCGGTGGCTGGGCCTCTCCGTGGAGACCCGCCGAGAAGTAGGTGAGCAGTATTCGATCGTTCGCGGCCTGCTTCACGGCTTCGAGCTGACGCACATCTGGGCGACAGAGCGCGACCTGGTTCGGCGCAGGGTGGAGTATCTCGACTA
>JBDGVS010000040.1:0-12058 GCA_039585535.1 Gemmatimonadota bacterium
ACGATGGGAGCCACCAGCGATACCATGAGCGTGAATGCCAGGACGTTGCCGTCCAACTCGGCCATGAGGAAGGCCGTCTCCTGTCCGGCCGATATCCAGATGAGTACGTCGTTCAGCAACACGGCGATGCCGAGACCGATCGCTGCGGAGGCGAGCGAGATCATCAGACTCTCGGTGAGGAGCTGCCGCACCAGTCGGCGGCGCCCTGCCCCGAGTGCCGCCCGTATCGCGAACTCACGGCCTCGCGCCGTCGCCCTCGCCAGCAGCATGTTCGCGACATTTGCGCACGCGATCAGGATCACCATCCCCACGGTGAGCTGGAGCAGAAGCAGGATCGTCCTTCCCTCGTCGTCCATCATCGACTCCATCACCGGCGCGGACCACAAACCCCAGCCCCGACTCTGTTCCGGATGCTCCTCGGCCAGATCGAGTCCGATACGGGCGACCTCCTCTTCCGCCATTTCCTGAGTCACGCCGTCGGCCAGACGCCCCGAAACGAAGAGAAAGCGTGCAGCACGGTCCGCCTCGGTCCGGTCGATCACGAGCGGCACCACCAGTCGAGCGGCCTGAAAGGAGGCGAACTCGAGCTGGGGCGCGGTGACGCCGACGACGGTGTATTCCAGTCCGTCGAGCACCAGGGTCTCACCGAGAACGCCTGGGCTCGCGTCATATCGGTCCTGCCAATGCCCGTGGGTCAGCATGACCACCCGCTCGGCCCCCTCGGCATCTTCACCCTCCGCGAAGCCACGCCCGAGCACCACGGGCAGCCGCCACGTCTCCATGGTGTTGGCCGTGACCCGGATCCCCGCGATCCGCTCGGGCTGACCCTCCCCCGTCATGACCCACTCGCCCTCCGTGAGTGCCGACAACGAGGTGAAACTCCGCTGGCGATCCACAAGATCGAGATAGTCGGCAGGCGACACGCTGCCCTGATCGATCCCGAGCTCAGGGTTCACACCGCGCACGAGCGCCACCGTCTCCGAGTCCGACATCGGCAGGTCGGCGAAGACGATCGCATTGACGATGGAGAAGACCGATGTGTTCACTCCGATCGCCAGCGCGAGCGTGATGACGGAGACGATGGCGAAGCCGGGGCTCTTCATGAGAGACCGTGCGGCAAAGCGGAGATCCTGTGCGAGGCTTTCCATGGTATGTCCAGTCGACGAAGTGTCGTCTCGTCGAATTCGAAGTCGAAGTACGAGCGCGGGAATCGCGGAACGCAGCACCTGGCTGCGATACCAGCGACGCGCAAAAGAAGGATCTCGCTCCACCCGGCGTCGGAACCCCTCGGCCAGATCGCCGAGGTGCTCGTCCCGGTACTGCCAGGGCAACAGGAGCGAGAGAAGAAGCTCCGCCAGGCGGGGAGGCCGGGCGTCGCTCACGCGGAGCCGTCCGTCGGAAGCTCCAGCCCATCCCAGAGCGCGTCGATCGCGCTTCGCGATCGCGCGAGCGCAAAGGCGCCGGCCGGCTCCACTGCGAAGTAGCGCTTGGCCCGCCCGCCCCGTTCCGGGGTCGGATCGCCGATACTCGAAGTGACGTACTCCCGTCGCTCGAGTCGGTCGAGGGCCGCGTACACCGATCCTACCGCAGCATCGGCACCGGTACGGACTTGGATCTCATCGAGGATAGCCATCCCATATGCGCCTGTCCCGAGGCGCGCGACAGCGAGCATGACCATCTGCTCGAACTCACCCAGATACTCCCCTCTCGGCATTTTCTTCCACGAGTGTGAGTAATTGACACGCCGACCCTACGGGGCCTCCTTCGGCGCGGTTTCACACTCGGGTAGAAACGCAGACGGGCACGCCCGAAGGCGCGCCCGTCTGCTTGTCGGATCCGTGGAAGATCGTTCGGGCTACTTCGGCACCGCCATCCAGATGAGCGCCGCGAGCACCGTCAGCTGAATCCCGATAAACGGGATCACGCCACGATAGATCTTGGTCGTCGGGATCGTATCCGGTGTCACGCCTCGGAGGTAGAAGAGGCTGAAGCCGAACGGCGGCGTGAGGAACGAAGTCTGGAGGTTCACGGCCAATACGATGCCGAGCCAGGTGAGATCCACACCGAGAATCACCGCGGCCGGCACAATCAGCGGCACGATGATGAAAGCGATCTCGAAGAAGTCGATGAAGAAGCCAAGCAGGAAGACCACCAGGTTCACGACGAGCAGGAAGCCGAGCGCACCGCCCGGAATTCCGGTGAGCAGCCCTTCGATCCACAGATCGCCATCAAAGCCTCGGAAGACCAGCGCGAACGCCGTCGAACCAATGAGCAGAAAGACGACCATGATCGTGAGTCGACTCGTCTCTTCCATGGCATCACGAAGCGCGCCATAGGAGAGCGAACGATTCATCATCGCAAGCACCATGGCTCCGACGGATCCCAGCGCACCCGCCTCCGTCGGCGTCGCAACGCCGGCGAAGATGCTTCCCAGGACGACCAGGATCAGAGCGAGTGGTGGGATGAGCGAAAGGACGACCCGCTTGAGGAGTTCAAAGCCGGTGAGGCGCATGGACTCCGGAAGAGCAGGCGCGACGTCCTTCTTCACGAACGCGATGCCCATCACGTAGGTCGCGTACGCACCCGTGAGCACGAGACCCGGAATCAAGGCCGCACGGAAGAGGTCGCCGACGCTGACACCCATCTGATCGCCGAGGACGATCAGCACGATCGACGGCGGGATGATCTGCCCCAGTGTCCCTGCAGCCGCGATCACGCCGAGACTGATCTCCTCCTTGTAGCCATTGCGAAGCATGACCGGAAGCGAAATCAGTCCCATGGCCGTGACGCTGGCGCCAACCACACCCGTCGCTGCTGCCAGCAGGGCGCCGACGAAGACCACGCCAATGGCAAGGCCGCCCCGGAAACGACCGAAGAGGACCCCGATCGTCTCGAGCAGCTGCTCAGCCAGCTTCGACTTCTCGAGCACCGTGCCCATGAAGATGAAGAACGGGACGGCGAGCAGCGTGAAGTTCGACATCGTCCCGAACGTTCGTTCCGGAAGCGCGAACAGCAGGGGGATGTCGAACACACCGACGGCCGAGCCAATGAGCGCGAAAATGAAGGCCGTGCCACCGAGTGCGAACGCCACCGGATAACCGGTGAAGATCATCAGCAACACCGTGCAGAACATCGCGGGGCCCCAGAAACTCATAGGTGCGCCTCCGGTTCACCTTCGTGGTGATCGAGTTCCGGTACGGCTCCTCGGATGACATCGATCTGCTTTACGAGCTGACTGAACGCCTGGAGCAGAAGCAGGCCGAAAGAGACCAGAATCAACGCCTTGATCGGGTATCTCGGGAGGCCACCGGGATCCGGCGACGCTTCACGGATACTCCAGGAGTTCTGCACGGCCGGATACGAGACGTAGAGCATCAGGAGCGAAAAGGGGATCAGGAAGATGATCGTCCCCGCCATATCGATGATCGCCTGCGTCTTGGCGCTCGTACGCTCGTACATCACGTCGACCCGAACGTGAACGTCATGATTCAATCCGTAGGCCGCACCGAGCAGAAAAATGATGCTGAACAGGTACCACTGCAGCTCGGTCGCCGGCGTCAAATTCAGCGTCCATCCCTGCGAACGGCCGAAGTAGCGCACGACGGCACTGACAGCACCCACGAGGACCATGATAAGGGCCAGCCACCGGGTCACGACGCCAATGCGATCGTTGATCCCGTCGATGACGGCCGAAAACTGTCGAAGTATTTGCATCCGCGGAGTTTGCGGGGGATTCGCGATTCGGGCAACGGAGCCGCGTGCGGCTCAGCTAGAGGAGATAGCCCCCATCGACCGGGATGACGACCCCCGTGATATGTCGGGCCGCCTCCGAACACAAAAACAGGACGACGCCGGCAACGTCCTGCGGGTCACCCAATCGGCCCAGGGGAGCCTGTTCTCTCGCATTGTCCAGAATCTCCGACGGGACGCCGTCGGTGAGGCGAGTCGTGCGGATATACCCCGGCGCGACAGCATTCACGTTGATATTTCTCGGCCCCAGTTCCACAGCCGCACTCCGGGTCAATCCAATCAGTCCTGCCTTGGACGCAGCATAGTTGGAGATTCCGAACTCGGCGCGAATTCCGTGCACCGAGGTCACGTTCACGATCTTCCCGTGCTCCTGAGCCCTCATAAGCGGCGCAACGGCGCGCGTGAAGAAGAAGGCTCCGTCCATGTTCGTGCGGACGACCCCCTCCCATTCGTGGTCACCCATACGCCACAGCGCACCATCTCTCCCGATCCCTGCATTGTTCACCAGGATCTGCACGCCACCGAGCTCCTCGTCGACTTCGCCCACGAACGCTCGAACGTCCCTGCTGTCCCGAACGTCACACGAACGGAAGTACGAGCGCACCTCCATCTCCCGGAGCCTTCTGGCGACCTCCTGTGCGTCGAGCCGCGCCTGGCCTCCTGTATCCAGGAAGCAGAAGGCGATGTGGACACCGCATCGCGCGAGTTCAAGTGCGACGGCCCGGCCAATCCCAGAGGACCCGCCGGTCACGATCGCAATCTGACCGCGCAGGCTGGTGGCGTCGAAAAGCGCCTGAGGCTGCGTCTCCGCACCTACTTCGTCGAGGAGCGCCTCGACCGCACCGTGCATATCGGAATCCATGGCGGCACAGGCTACTCGCCTATGGCAGGCCGACGCAACTCACGACTACTCAATCCCTTCGGGCACTTTGAGTCGATACCCGAAGCCACGCACAGTCTGAATCCAGTCCCCGACCTCTCCCAGCTTGGCCCGAAGGCGGCGAACGTGCATGTCTACCGTGCGCGTCTGGATGCGCTCCGAGATTCCCGCCTCGACCGACCACGCCTTCTCGAGAAGCTGTTGACGACTCTGCGTCCGCCCCCGTCGCTCCATCAACGCCTGGAGGAGCCGGAACTCCGTGGGTGTGAGGTTGACCTCATCACCGTCGATCGCGGCGCGGTGCGATTCGACGTCGAGCCGGAGCGGCCCTACCCTCAGGACCCGTCCGCCTGAGGTCGAGTCCGTCTCCGAGACACGGCGCAAAATCGCCCGGGCGCGCAGTACGAGCTCCCGCGGGCTGAACGGCTTGGTGAGGTAGTCGTCCGCACCGAGTTCGAAGCCCTCGATCCGATCTTCCTGCTCTCTTTTCGCCGTCAGCACGAGAACCGGCACGTTCGCAGTGGCCGCCTCCCCCTTGAGGCGAGCCAGAACTTCGTCTCCACTCAGCCCCGGTAGCATCCGGTCCAGGACGACCAGGTCGGGGATCTCTCGGCTGATCGCGTTCAGCGCCTCAGGCCCGTTGCCCGCGGTCTCGACCCGGAATCCTTCACGGGTGAGCTGGTAGGCGATCAGAGCCGCGATATCAGGCTCGTCCTCGACCACCAGCACTCTTGGGACCGGTGCGGTCTGTGAGTTCGATTCCATAGTCAGCTCTACGAGAGTGGTCATGGACTGACGGTCACCCGAGCTACGGTCCGCGGAATTCCGCGGCCTTCGCCACGGTCAACCGGTTCTGCAGAGGGCTTCCAGCTCTCCTTCGGTCAGGGTGTGATCGGTCTGCTTGGCGGCCCGAAAGATCCGGTCGCACAACTCTTCGTCGTCCGGGTCGTACCCGTGCTGTCTCAGCCAGAATTTCACATTCGAGAGTCCGGACATCGGTCCGATCTCGATGATCTGCTTTCGTCCCACCATCGATGCGGGAATCGAGGAGTAGATCCGGTCGGCGAGCCAGTCGTCGCCCTTCGCGTGAGCTTTGACGATCGCGGCTGCGTGCACGCCGGTTCCGGTTCGGAACGCGTCCGAACCCATCACCGGATACGAATGCACCAGAGGGATCTGGCACACCTCGGCCACGAGCTCGCAGTACTCCGGCAGCACCGTGAGGTCGGCGTCGTGGAGCCCGAGCAGCTTCATGTTCACGAGCAGGAGATCCATCTCGGTGTTCCCCGACCGTTCTCCGATACCGAGGGCGGTCCCGTGGATGCGAGTCGCTCCGGCCTCGATCGCCGCCAACGCATTCGCGAGACCAAATCCACGATCCCGGTGACCGTGCCAATCGACGCCGATGTCCTCTCCCGACGGTGCCACGATCTCTTCGATAACGAAACGTACGAGCGCTTTGGTTCCGGCCGGGGTGGCATGGCCGACCGTATCTGCGATGCAAAGACGCTTCGCCCCGCATTCGATCGCTTTCGTGTAGATCTCTTTCAGGGTATCGGGGTGCGCCCGGGTCGTGTCTTCCGTGACCATCAACACCGGCAGCCCTTCGGTCACCGCGAACGTCACGGCCTCCTCGGTCACCCGGAGCATCTTGGACAGCGTCCAGTCCTCGGCGTACTGCCGGATCGGTGAACTCCCGATGAAGGTGCAGGCCTCGATCGGAATACCGACCGCCTGGCTGATCTCGGCAATCGGCTGCACATCGGCAATGACGGTTCTCGCCGCGGCGTTCGGCCGGATCGCGAGCCGGGAGTCGACGATCTCCCTCGCGAGCGCGGTGACCGCCTCTACTGCACGCGGTCCAGCGCCGGGAAGTCCGATGTTGGCCGTGTGGATCCCGAGTCCATCCATGAGATGGAGCAGTCGGACCTTCTCGTCTGTGGACGGATCCACCACGGAAGGGTTCTGCAATCCGTCGCGCAGCGTCTCGTCGTCGAGCTGAATCTCCGGCGCCGTGCTCCAGTCGAACGCCGAGTCGTCGTCGTTCCAGTCGTAGATCAGCGACTGCTCTTCCATGCGTGCGATCCCTTTCGTCGATTCCGTAGAGTCCGACGTGTAACATAAGGGACTGGCAGGCTGGAGCGGGGGGCCACCTGCGGAGGACGGTTCCTCCAGATTCTATGAGACGTTTGGTCATCCGAGCACTCGGGCATCATCGCCCCCGCTGCAGTCAGGGTGCGAAAGGGGCGTGAAGCGAGTCTAGCTCTGGCAGGTAACGCGACCGTGCGCCTTGAGTAACACATTGGTAAATCGATCATCTACAACTCTGGACTCGCCCATGGCGACCATGCCGTGCCTGTAACGTCACTGCTCTCGCTACCCTCCGTCCGACGGGCGGCGGATGCGTGCCGTTCCGCCGACGAGGAAACCCTCCTCACGCAGATCGAGCTTTCGGAGATCCCTGCGCCGGCGTTTTCCGAGACCAGCCGAGCGACTCGGATGGCGGCGCTCCTGGAGGAAGCCGGCCTGGCGAACGTCCACATCGACACTGTCGGTAATGTGGTCGCGCAGCGTCCGGGCACGGAGGAACTCCCGCCACTGGTCGTGTCAGCCCATCTCGACACGGTGTTCCCGGAAGGAACGGACGTCACCGTGCATCGACAGGGCGACCTTCTCGTGGGCCCGGGCATCGCGGACGACGCCCGGGGCCTCGCCTCCCTCCTGACCCTGGCGCGGGTGCTCGACCGCCAGGGTGTAACCACCCGGGCGCCGCTCGTGTTCGCGGCCACGGTCGGCGAGGAAGGCATCGGGGACCTGCGGGGTGTGAAGCACCTCTTCGGTCCCGCGGGCTCGTGCCGAGCGGCTGCGGGCTTCATCTCTCTGGACGGCGCCGGACTCGACCGGATCGTCGTGAACGGTCTCGGATCCCGCCGCTACCGGATCAACGCGTCCGGGCCGGGCGGCCACTCGTGGGTCGACTGGGGGACCGCGAATCCGATCCACACACTCATGGCACTCGGCACGCGCCTGACAGCGCTCGAACTGTCCATCGAACCGCGACTGACCCTCACGGTAGCAAGAATCGGTGGCGGAAAGAGCATCAATGCGATCCCACAACAGGCATGGTTGGAGATCGATACGCGTTGTGCGCGAGAAGAACCTCTCGACGAGCTGGAGGTGCGTATTCGGCGCGAGGTCGAGCGGACGTCCGAGTCCGATGACCTCACCCTCGAGGTCGACATCATCGGGAAACGACCGGCGGGCGCGGCAGATCCGAAGGCGCTTCTTATACGCGCAGCCGTCGAAGCGACACGCGCCCTGGGGCGGCACCCCGTGATGGCCCTCTCATCGACCGACGCCAACGTCCCCATGGAACAAGGCATGCCTGCCCTGACCATCGGCTGCGGTGGCGAGGCCGGACTCGCGCACACAACGGACGAGTGGTACCGAAATGTGCGCGGGCCCGACGGCGTGGTCCGGGCCCTCTACACCGTCCTGCTCACGGTCGGCGTGGTGAAGAGCTAGCCCGCCACAACCGAATGGTCGGTCACGAGCAGCGACCCTTCCGTATCCGAGATCGTGGCATGCCCACCGATGATCGAGTCATGAAGACGAGCCCTCGAAATCTTCGTCTCGGGACCCACCACGGCATTCTCGATCTCGGAATTCTCGACCACGGCTCCAGCCTCGAGTGTCACGTTCGGCCCGATGCGTCCGCCTCGAACAACCACGCCGGACTCGATGCGCACCGGACCCACGATCTCGGCGTCCTCGATCGTCGCGGATGCATCGACTCCGCCGCGCCGCGTCGCCACGAGGTGTGCGTTCGTCTCGAGGAGCGTCTCGGGCTTTCCGGCGTCCCACCAGCCGTCGACCGGAGCTGTGATCAGGCGGCTCCCGTGATCGACCATGTACTGGAAGGCATCGGTCAGATAGAACTCACCCGACGGACCGGGATCGACCCCCAGGGTGTGCCGGACTCCCTCGAATAGCAGCTCGTGGTCACGGATGTAGTAAAGGCCGATGTTGGCGAGCCGGGAGACGGGCTCCGAGGGTTTCTCGACAATCGTCTTCATCGTTCCATCGTCGTTGGTGACGATGACCCCGTAGCGCTGGTAGTCCTCGACTTCCTTCGCCCAGATCACCGCACCGTACTCCTGACCGAGAGTCGCCGTGAGACCGTAATCCACCTCGAGCACGGCGTCGGCGAAGATGATGAGGACGTCCTCGTCCACGAACGGCTCCGCCAGCGCGATCGCTCCCGCCGTCCCATCCTGCACTTCCTGGACCACGTAGTGCGCCGTCAGCGCTGGATATTCGGTCGAAATCCACTCCTCGACGGTCCCGCGAAGGTGCCCGACGATGAAGATCACTTCTCCGACGCCCAACTCGACGAGATCGTCGAGGATGTAGGCCAGAACGGGCTTCCCGGCGACCTTCAGGAGCGGCTTCGGAGTATGATGCGTGTGGGGTCGGAGTCGGGTCCCCTTTCCAGCCAACGGGATGACGGCTTTCATGGCACTCTCATGGTTGTGGCGAGCATACGGCGCGAGCGCCACACTATAACCGCTTCCCTGCAGCCCGATAACCGGATTTCGGTCACGGATCTGATATGAAGAAGACACTTCAGGTAGCGGTACTCGCGACCATGATGACCGCGTGCGCGGGTCCGTCGGCCGGTGGCCAGACGCCGGCCTCAGACGCGGGAGATCTCGGCCGACTGCACGTCTACGAAGTTGCGAACGAGGACGCCGGGCTCGTACAGGAGGCGCCAGAGCCCGGATGGATCGAGGTCAGCGGAAGCGGATCGGTCTCCATCGCTCCGGACCGTGCAAGGGTCGGATTCGCCATGGAGACGCGTGCCGAGGCCGCCGATGCAGCCGCGGACGCGAATGCCGAGGTGATGTCCCGGGTTCTCGATGCGCTCAGAGAGGCCGGCCTGCCCGGTCTCGAACTCGAGACATTCGGATACGCGCTTCGCCCCGAGTATGAGGTCACGAACAACCGGAGTGGCACCCGGCGGATCATCGCCTACACCGTCTTGAACAACGTGCGGGCCACCATAGAAGACGTCGACGCGGTGGGCAGGGTCATCGACATCGCGATCGGCGCCGGCGCCAATCGTGTCGCCGGCATCTCGTTCTTCGCCTCCGACACCGAGGCCGCTCGCCAGGAGGCACTGACTCAAGCTGTCCAGGTCGCGCGGGCCGAGGCCGAGATCATCGCCACGACGTTGGGTCATCGCCTGGGTTCAGCCCTGGAAATCCGGGGTGGGGCCCAGCGGCCCACACCGCGCGCGTACGGGGCCGAAATGGCGATGTCCGCCCGCGCGGCCGACACGCCTATCGAGGCCGGAGACCAGACGGTCACCGCGTCCGTCACGATCCGATTCGCATTGGGACCGGAGTCGGGTGGTTGACCGGATTCATCCATGGACTGAAGCACAGGCGGGCGAGCACCGACCCTGAGTCGGACGATCCGCGCCTGCGAGGCCGGACCTACACGATCCCGTTCGAGGACGTGTGGCAGGCCGCAGTGGCGATCTGTGACGGCGGCATCCGTGGGTGGAGCGTTGTGCGCAAGAACGACCAGACTGGCGTCTTGCTGGCTCTCGTCCAGCCTGGGCTCCTGTCGAAACACGTCGACATCCAGATCGACATTGCACTGGATGAGTATGCTCAGACCCGTACGGACCTGACGGCCGAGTCCCGGACAGAGCGGGGAGATTTTGGTCGGTCCGCAAGACTCGTCGCGCGCTTCCTCACACAGTTGGACGAAAAACTCGAGGCGGGGCCGGACACCATCCTCGACCCGGTGAGGCTCAACGCCTTCCTGGGCGAGCACCGAGCGGCCGGATGACGTGGGATCGAGCAGGGATGTGGATGCTGGTAGCGGCCTCGGTGGCGGCGTGCAGTGGGAGTGCAGAACCACCGGAGCAGAGTGAATCCAGCGGACCCCAACCTGCTGACCCGGGAAACTTCGAGGGTCGTGTCTACGAACGGAACTTCGTCTTCGCCGCGATGGACGGCGACTCCGTCTTCATCGTTCCGTGGATGATGCTCGCAACCGAGACGCCCGATACCATCCTTCGCGAGGCCCATGCCTGGCTCTCGCGCGGAGGCGTCTGGGACGGCTTCTACGCCGAACGGTGGGCTACGCCTCTCGAACAGGAGGCCACCCTGCTGGTTCCATACCGTGGCCTGTCTCTCCTCGTCCGCGAGGGCGGCGCAATCGACGGACTCGTGTTCGAGGAAGGGCCACGTTCGCTCGAGATCATTCTGGACCAGATCGGGGCGTCGTGGACGGACGCCCGCGGTGGGTCGTTCGAGGTCCTCAACGGCTCAGCCTACCTGGCAGACCGGAGGATCGACGGGATGATTCTCGACGTCGCTCGGGCGTCTGCGGCCGGGGAGTCGACGGGGGGCGACTGGGCCTTTCTGCTGTCGGGTGACTCCGCACAGTTTGTACTCGCCGGCGACGAGGAGCACGGAGGCGAGGTGGAACCGCTGTACCGCGGATGGGGAGACTTGGGAGAGGATGAACTCGTCTGGCCCGAGGTCCGAGTCGAGTGGCAGAGGACGGAAGCATTCCCGCCCGCTCGCCGAGACGTCCCGGTGGAATGGCGTGTCTGGTCCGCCGACGAGTCTCTCGAAGGCGAGCTCGAGGCCGTCTCGGCCGAGATCCGTGCGGGTGAAGGACCAGGCCCACTCCTCCCGGTTCGCGCCCTCTACGAAGTCATCGGAGAGATTCGGAGCACCGAAGGCTCGTTTCCGGTGCACGGAGTCCTCGTGCACGAAAGGCGGTAACGACCGATGCTGAGCCAGGAAGTCGTGCTTGCGTTGGTCAAGATCGGATTCGGAGCGATCGCTGGCGGCCTCACGAATACCATCGCGGTGTGGATGCTCTTTCACCCGTATGAGCCACCGAAGCTTTTCGGACGGTGGACGATCCGATTCATGCACGGTGCAGTGCCGAAGAACCAGCCCCGGCTCGCCGCCGCGATCGGACGCACCGTCGGCAATCGCCTGCTCACACCCGAGGACCTCACGCGGACCTTCGCGGATACCGAGTTCCGTGAGGCATTCGACCAGCGGCTGGCTGCATTTCTCTCGGAGATGCTCCACACGGAGCGGGGCTCTCTGCGGGAGCTCGTCCCCCCAGCCGTCAAGGACGACGTCGACTCACTGATCCTCGAGGCTCTTCAACGCGGGTTGGATCAACTCGAGACGTATGTCGCGAGCGAGGCATTCGAAGACGCGATGAGGCGACGCGCATCGGATCTCGTCGACGCAATCGCGGAAGAACCCATCGGCGGCATCCTCACTCCCGCCCGGGGCGAGGCACTCGAAGCTGTCGTCCAGGATTGGCTCCAGAACGCGGTCGAGAGTGAGGACTTCACGGAGGCGATCAGCGACTACCTGGAGCGTG